>JANPDX010000796.1:0-5790 GCA_031431695.1 Dehalococcoidia bacterium | reverse complement strand
CGGGTTCGCTTTACCGGCCGGAAGTTGCAGCGTTACCACCGCACGGACTTTCTTTGCCAAACTCAGTCTCCTTGTGTACGAACGGCATACTCAAGGCATGCCTCCACCGTGCCGTTTCGTCGCATCCAGCTATAAATAGCGGGTCAGCTTCGAGCCGAACGACCATCTTCTCGGATTTCTCGCACTCCGGCAATCCTCGCCTGCCTCGTGGTACTCGAATTGCGACCTCGGAAGCTCCCAGTAAGGACCAGGCGTTTCCCAAAACCTGACTTCCCTAGAACGTTTCCATCGGTATACTCCGGCAAGTCACCGTCTGATCGATTCGATCAATCGAAAACGGTGAAGGAATCCAAGGGGGGAAATTCATGTCGGACCTCGACAACTACTGGATGAGGCGTGCCTCGGGCACCGCTCTCAGCCGCCGCCGGCTCCTGGGCAGCGCTGCTGTCTCGGGCGTGGGCGCCGCTTCGCTCGCGCTCGTTGGCTGCGGCGACGATGATGACGACGCTGGTGGCGGCACTACGCCCGCCGCAAGCGCAAGCGCCGGCGCTTCGCCGAGCGCGGCCGCATCGCCATCCGCCGTCGCAAAGCAGAAGGGTGGCACAGGCCACTTCGTCAGCGCGAACAACACATGGGACACCTTTGACGTCGACCGCAGCCGGTTCTCACCGGTCGCGTGGCTCATGGGATACACCAACATGGGCGTGGTCCAGTGGGACAGCTTCACCAACGGGAAGGTTGGCGGCGGCATCGCCGAGAGCTGGGAAACCCCGGACAAGAACACCTACACCTTCAAGATTCGGCAGAACGTCTTCTGGCATAACAAGGCTCCGGTAAACGGCCGCCAGGCTGTTGCCGATGACGTCGTCCAGTTCATCCTTCGCAACAAGTCCGGCAAGACCCTCGACGGCGTCGATGACCCGAACTTCTACCGCAAGGCCGCCTACCAGAACGTCGACAAGGTTGAGGCGGTTGACAAGTTCACCGTCAAGGTGACCTTCTCCAAGCCTGACCCGTTCTTCCTCACGACTCTTGCCGGCTCCTATTCGAAGGTCCAGGCCCCAGAAGCGGTAAAGGCCTTCGAAAAAGACTACGCGAACATGAAGGCCGATCTCGTCATCGGCACCGGCGCCTTCGTCCTTAAAGACTGGTCCGCCGACGGCAAGTCGAACTGGGTGCGCCACGAAAAGTATCATGCTCAGGTAAACTGGGACGGCATCACCTGGCTCCCGCTGTTCACCGACCAGGCCGCTCAGCAGGCCGCCTTCGAGCAGAAGCAGATCGACGCGTTCTCGCCGACGCAGAACGCCGTCCTTGCCGACCTGTTGAAGCGCTTCGATGGCAAGATCAATGAAACCAAGGTCTTCTCGGGCAACCCGCAGGCCGGTACCTACTACGGTGGCGCGGCGCCGTGGAACAACCCGAATCTCATCGGCGCCATTTTCCGCGCATTCGACCGCCGCGCACTTATCTCCTCGCTGCTGCAGGGCAAGGCAGCCCTCTCCGGCAACGTGCCTCCGCCGCAGGCGGCCTTCGGTGTCACGGAGAAGGAACTCATCACCTTCCCGGGCTACCTGGAAGACCGTGCCAAGGAAGAAACTGAAGCCAGGAAGATGTGGGACGCCGGTGGCGGGCCTGCTCTCGGCGAAGTCATCGTGGACATCCCGGACATCTGGGAAGGCCTCTATTCCGGCGGCTCGGCCCTCATTACGGCCCAGCTCAAGAAGGTACTCGGCAACACGTTCACCGCGAAGATCGAGCCATACTCGACCATCACCGGCAAGCTCGTGAAGCAGCAGTATGGCAACGGTAAGGCCAACGTCTGGTGGGGCTGGATCACCGAACTCTCCGATCCGGAGCCGACCCTGCTCCAGTACCTCCAGTACAACTCTGCTCAGCCACAGTTCCAGCAGTTCGGTGTGAAGGTCGACAAGATTGACACCCTTACTGCCCAGGGAGTCGCTGAATTCGATATCGCCAAGCGCCAGGAACTCTCTAAGGAAGTTAACCGCGAGCTCCTCAAGGTTTACGGCGCAGGCGTCCACTACAGCCTTGTCGGCGTAGGCTCTGTGCTTCGCCACAACTACCTGAAGGTCGGGGAAAGCGTGCCCTTCGTTACCCAGCACCAGGCTGGAACCGAAGCCTACTTCGACCAGAAGGACCCGACCTGGGCGGGCCGCCCGGCCTAATCGCCTCAATTCCGGGCGGGCCAGCGGTTTCGGCCGTTGGCCCGCTTCGGCAGTTCACACGAGGGGGGAACTGTGAGGAATTACATTCTTCGCCGGATGGTAGTAAACATCCCGGTGATCTGGTTCGTTGCCACCCTGGTCTTCTTAGCCACCAGCGTGTTGCCCGGCGACTTTGTCGCTCAGCGCATCGCGGCGCAGGACCCGACCTCGACCGACCCGGCGCTCCGGGAACTGCAAATCCAGGCGGTCCGTAAGGATCTCGGCCTCGATAAGCCCGTAGCCCAACGCTACGTCATCTACATTGGGAATTTGCTCACCGGCGACTTCGGCGTCTCCTATCAAACCCGTGAACCAGCGCTCGAAGGCATGAAAGATGGCCTCCCGTACTCGCTGCAATTGGCGTTGATGTCCCTCTTTGTTGGGCTCGTCACATCGATCCCAATCGGTATCATCAGTGCCATCCGCCAGGACTCGCCGATCGACTACGTCCTCCGGATTTTTGCCATCTTGATGCTCGCGATGCCGAGTTTCTGGGTTGGCACCATGCTCCTCCTCTACACCGTGAAGGGTGTGAGCATCTTCGGACTCTTTGAGTTCGGATGGACTATCCCTCTCACCGATCCAAAACTTCTCTGGGAAGATCCAGGCTCCAGCATCCGCCTATTCTTCCTGCCCGCGATGGCCGGCGGGCTCGCCTCCGCGGCCGGCGTCATGCGCCTCCTGCGCTCCCAGATGCTGGAGGTACTCCGCCAGGATTACATCCGGACCGCCTGGGCAAAGGGTATGCGCGAGCGTGTTGTCATTACCCGCCACGCGATGAAGAACGCCATGGTCCCGGTCGTAACGGTCCTGGGGCTCACCCTCGCGGGCTTGCTCAGTGGCAACGTCGTCTTCGAAAACCTGTTCGGCATCCCCGGAGTCGGGCGGCGTATCCTCGTCGCTATCCAGGCCCGTGATGTCCCCGTTGTCCAGGCGTTCGTGCTTGTCATCGCAACGTTCATCGTCTTCGTCAATCTCGGGATCGACCTCCTTTACGGTGTCCTCGATCCTCGAATCCGATACTCGTAGGAGGGGCTGCAACAATGGCACAAGATCAGGCAGTCCTTGATCGGTCAACCACCGGCAGCGTCCGTAAGAGCCTCAGCGACCGGCCAGTAGTCGTTCGTTACCTTATTCACTTTGGCCGGTTTTTTCGAACGAAGCCGCTTGGCGGAGTCGGTGTCGTTGTCATTGGGCTATGTCTGTTCGCCGGGATTTTCGGCACGCAGATCGAACGCTATAGCCCCGATGTCATCTTCTCGGAAGTCAACCCATCCTTCGATCCGGTGCTCTATGAGAAGAGCCTCAACGACCCGTTGGTTCGGCTTCAGCACCCTCCGGAGAAGTTCCAGAAAGGCGAGACTCCGCTCCTGTTCACCAGCCCCTCAGCCAAGCACTGGATGGGCACTGATGGCCTCGGACACGACCTCTACTCACGTATCATTCACGGCGCATCAACGGCTCTCTATGTTGGTCTCGGCGCCGCCCTCATCGCGACCGTCGCCGGGATCGTCATCGGCCTCGCAAGCGCCTACTTCGCCGGTACTGTTGACTTTCTCATCCAGAGAGTCATGGACACTCTCCAGGCGTTTCCACCGCTGGTTTTGCTCCTGCTTTTCGGGCAGGTGGTGGCGAACCCAACGCTCATGGTCAACACAATCTCGCTTGGAATTCTCGGCGTAGCGAGCACGACTCGCATCGTTCGAAGTTCCGTGCTAGCGACCCGGGAAGAAGTCTATGTACTGGCGGCCCGCACGATCGGTGCGAACGATGTCCGCATCATGGGGCGCCATATCTTCCCGAACATCACAGCCCCAATCATCGTTACCTTCACGAGCTCAATCGGCCTCTACATCCTTATCGAAGCCACACTGGCCTTCCTCGGCCTTGGCGACCCCACCCGCGTGTCCTGGGGCAAGATGATTGAAGAGGGCCGCCGCAACGGCACTGCAGACCCATGGATGGCAGTAGCCGTTGGCGGAGCTCTGACCTTGACTGTCCTGGGCTTCAACCTGGCAGGCGACGCCCTCCGCGACGTTCTCGATCCGCGCCTGCGCGGACGGAGTGGCCGCGCGGGGTTCTAGGCGAATAACCTCGGCAGTTCCGGTCCGAGATGCCCGGCGCCGACTGTTAACGAAAAGAGAGGCCCGGTGCTTGCACCGGGCCTCTCTTGATGTGATCCCTGAGAGGGCGTTAGGGTTAGAGTTTTTCCACCTGGAGGAAGTCGAGTTCGACCGGGGTCTCCCGTCCGAACATATTGACCACGACCTTCACGCGGCCCTTCTCCGAGTTGATTTCATCGACCGTCCCCACGAAGTCTTCGAACGGGCCGTCCACGATTCGGACGCTCTGTCCCGCCACGAACCCGACGCGCATGCGCGGTTGTTCCATGCGCATCGCCCGCAGAATGTGACTGACCTCTTCCTGAGAGAGCGCGACAGGGCGCGTACCGGAGCTCACAAAGCCCGTCACACCGGTTGTATTCCGAATCATGTGCCAGGCTTCATCCGAGTCCGGATCGCCCTCTTTGAGTTCAATGGTCTGGACGAGCACATAGCCCGGATAGAGCTTCCGTTTCACCGTTCGGCGCTGGCCGTCCTTGATCTCTATCTCGTCTTCGGTCGGCACGACGACGTGGTAAACCTTGTCCTTCGCGTCCATTTGTTCGACGGTCGCGCGGATGGCGCTACGGACTTTGTTTTCGTGGCCGCTGTATGTGTGGACGAAGTACCACTTCCGTCCGGCGGCGCTGATTTCGTCGTCGGTCAGTTGTTCTTGCTCGAGTGCTTCGTCAACTTTTTTCTTCCGCACCACGCGCTTGGGCTTCAAGGTTGGACGAACATCGGAAAGCGCCGTGATTGGCGCCGGTTCATTAGTCATGTTTAGAAGAAGATCCTCTCAATGATCCAACCGAAGGTCAGGTCTAGTGCGCCGAGGAAGAGGCCCATCGCGACCGCCACAATAGCGACCACTATCGTCAGGTAACGGGTCTCGGCGAAGCTTGGCCACGTCACTTTGCGAAGCTCGCTGATGACGTCAGCAACGAACCTGGGCTCGAACCGCTTTAAGAATCCCAGCGGGTTGCGTTGTTTTCGCGGCTCCGGCCTTGCTATCCCGGCGGCAACGGGCGCTGTCGCCGGGCGCGGAAGACTTTCCCGTACCCGGCGGGTCTGTTCGCCCGCCGCGGCTGGTGCCGTCGCGGCTCGGCGCCGTGGTGTTCGTGCCATTACGGTTACCGTGTCTCCCGGTGGGCTTTGTGGACGCGGCAGCGTGGGCAGAACTTGTTCAGTTCCATGCGGTCCGTGTCATGCCGCCGGTTCTTCTGCGTTGTGTACGTCCGTTCCCGGCATTCCGTGCATGCCAGGTGGATGATGATGCGGTCGCCTTTTGCCTTGGCCATGAGTCCGAGTCCTTTGGAATATCGCCTAGGCGAGAATTTTGGTGACGACGCCAGCGCCGACAGTGCGGCCGCCTTCGCGGATAGCGAAGCGGAGGCCGTCTTCGATGGCGACGGGCTGAATCAGCTCGATCGTCATCAGGATGTTGTCCCCGGGCATGACCA
>JANPDX010000795.1:0-3632 GCA_031431695.1 Dehalococcoidia bacterium | reverse complement strand
ACTCCTGGCCCTCAAGCTTCGCGGTGATGACGGCCATCATCGCCTCGCGATACTCGTCCTTGTACTGTGCCGGGTCGAATTTCGCTTCGAGAAGGTCAATCAGTGCGTTCGCTATCTTCATCTCTGCTGCTGACACCTCGAGGTCCGGGAGCGCCGACTCTGGCGAACGGACTTCGGTCGCGTAGTACAGCGTTTCCAGGACCATCCCGTCAGCTCGCATGCGGAGGGCGCACAATCGCTCCTTCGTCCGGAAGGTGATCTTGCCCACAGCCAAGAGTTTCCGCTCGGTCAACACCTTCGCGAGCAACGCGAACGGCTTTCGACCGACCTCTTCCGGTTCGAGGAAATACCCCTTCTCGAAATAGATCGGGTCAATCTCTGTGGCGCTCACAAAGGCCGTGAGCTCGATGGCCTGCTTGCTCGCCACCGGGAGCTGTTCCATGTCGCTTTCGTCGACGATGACGTAGCGCCCCTTGGTGTACTCGTACCCCTTGATCATGTCGTCAGGGGACAGCTCGTCGCCGTCAGCGGCACATCGCTTGACCAGCTTTATCGGGCTGTTGTCTTTCGAGTGGAGTTGCCGGAATGAGATGTCCTGGCTTTCCGTTGCGGTGAAGAGTTTCACCGGGATGCTCACCATCCCAAAACTGATTGTCCCTCGCCAAATTGCACGTGCGGCCATGCTTTGACTCCTTCATTCGCGCAAAGTGCGCGGTTTGGTTCTTCGCAACACCAGATAGGCATGAGCCGTCAGAGGGTTGCTGCAAAAAACCCGGACGCAAACATTAAGATGGCCAGACGTGTTCCGTCAATCCTTATGCAAACCTGAAGCCGATTCGCGTTCATGGGCGGTGTTGAAGTCTCGGGCCACGAACTTGCATTCGTGGTTAGAAGCCAGGGGCTAAGGGACCTTCCGTTGTGGGGCTTTCCGAGCGATGAACGTTGCATGGCCGGTTCGCCCCGCCAGCAACAACGACTGCCAGGCTTGCCCCGCTTCGAGCCGGGCATTGGCCTGCGCTGCTCCCCACTTTTGGACGAAGTCGTTCCACCAGAGGTCGTCGTCCGGGAGCCCGCCACGACGCTGGGCCGCGATCGCGGTCGTGCGATCCTCGGCCAACATCACTTCGAACCCGAGTCGGTCGAGTTGCGAGACGTAGGTTGGGACAGTGAAGAGCGATGGGAACGCCCAAAGCCGCTTGAGACCGGCCAGGTCGTGTTCGGTGATAGACGGTCGCGCGATGAAGTCAGTGAAGGCCAGCACGGAGCCAGGCTTGAGGACGCGACCCACCTCCGCGAGCACTGCCGCCTTATCCATGTGGCAGAGCGCATCCTGGCTCCAGGCGCCATCGCACGAAACATTCGCGAGGGGAAGCCGTTCGGCCCGTGCCAACACCGGCTGCACAAGACGGTCCATGCCCTGGTCCCGGTTCGCCGCCATTGCGGCCGTGTGCATTCGACGATCCATGTCCACGCAAACAACCCGGCTGGCAAAGCGGCGCGCAACAAAGCGCGCCGGCGCACCGAGCGCGGAAGCGATTTCGACTATGACTCCTCCGTGAGCGAAGCCCGCTGCGTCGGCGCGGGCCGCGAGGTTAACCGTCGCTTCTTCGCTTCCTGGATGAAGATGCCGCCCGACTGATCTCAGCGACCATTTCATGCCCGGCTCGTCATAGAACTCGCCAACGGATCGATCAGCCACGTTCGCCATCATACGCTTGGCCGTTGCCCCTCAGGGGACGAATCGGTTGATGGCGTCGCTCAGTTCGCTGATCTCCGGATATCGCCCGGCTGCCTTCTTCGAGAAGACATTCTCGCCGTTCACCACCACCTCAAACTCACCACCGCCGCCGGGAATGAGGGACAAAGCCTTGGTGAATTCTGCGAACAGACCGAGAAGTTCGAGCGCCGTCCACGCGGCGCGTGCGCCGTAGTTTCAGGTGACGCAGTACGTGATTGAAATTTCCAGTGCGCGTTCAGCCATTCGGGTCGTCCTCCGGTTACGGCCCAGGTGTTCGGTCTGCTTGAAGGCTCACCGTTCCTGATGAAGAGCTTCCCCGTAGGAGACCGGGGAAACGGCGGCGACGTGGACGCTGTGGTGTCCGATGGGATCCTGTTGCTCATGCGACTCCAATCGGACCTGGGCGCTTGCTGTCCGTCGCACCGGAGAACCGAAGTTTGGTCCTGGAACGGACACGAATTCGTGGAGGACGTATCCCGCAGGACGGTGAAGCTGATTTCCGACTGAAGACTTCCGCAGTTCGGGGTCGAACCACCGCCGGCGACGCGAACTCCGAATGGTGTGAGACCGCCCCAAGGGCCAAGGCCCGTACGGGCTTGAAAATAGGTCCCAAAGACTATTACGTGTCTCGCAGTCTCCGCGCACCATTTGCCCGGTAAACCCCGCATTTTGCCGTGGCCGACTCACTCGGCGACGCAAGGGGATAGCACATGCGTCCAATTCTGTAGAGGGGGTTCGCGCCCCCGAACGAATAACGAGCGGATCGATCCGTCAACACTCGACCTCCGGGCCGAAAGGGATGGACATGAAGAAGAGAATCTCAATTCTCGCGGTCGTACTAGGCCTCGCACTGAGCACAATGGCGCTCCCAGCATTCGCCGCGGGCAAGTCCGCGCCCAAGGCAACGGGCGACATCGGATATTCCGCTTATGGCCTCCAGCGGTACGCGAGCTTCAACGCAATAACGACCTCAACGGCGTGTACCCAGGGTTGGGACGTCACTGGCTCCTGGCTCCTCGATTTCAATTTGACCGGGGATGCAACCATCTATACCCACGATGCCGCCCTTGCTCAGGCCGGCAACGTTGTAACAGGCAGCGGCGGCTTCCCGGCGGGCGGCCCCTATATCTACGCCTGGAACGTGACGGTGGGCTCACTCAGCGGGAACGCCATCAACTTCACCATCGACTACACACTCGGCGCAGTGGGCACGACGATGCAGATGACCGGCGCCGTTGCCCCTGACGGCAGTATGTCCGGCACCTGGAGTGACAACTTCGGCGGCGCCCGAACCGGAGACTGGGTCTCATCGGCGGGTGCAGCAGTCAGAACTCATGCGGGCTGCACGGCCAAAGGCACCTTCAACTACTCGGATGTGAACGGCAGCTGGTACACCGTCGATGTCAGGTTCGCCCAGGTCGTCGGGGATCAGGCATGGTTCGCCGGCCCAGTCGTTGCTGGAAACGTGGGCGCGGGCAACTGGCTGTTCGTCCAAGTAAAGGACGGTGGAGAGCCAGGCATCGGGTTCGATAAGGTTTGGGGCTCGTTCACAAGCCAGGCAGCGGCGATAAACGGCGTAGCCGCGATGGCCACTCCCGGGGACGGACCCTTCACAATCTCGAGCGGCAATCTCCAGGTTCACTGAGTCCTCGTGACCAGTGGCGTCCCACAAGAATGACTCAAAGGGAATCCGTCCAGGAGAGGGGCCTAATGTCTGGAAGCAGAAGTACGACTCGGATCCTCGCCGCGGTGCTGGCGTTCACGGCGATCGGCGGAGCACTGCTCACATCCTCGCAGTCGGCGCGGGCGGTCGACGTCCCGACGAACGACGTCCCGCTCGACATGGAGACGTACGTCCCGCTCGTGTATCCGTTCGGCCTGTCCGTGTTCAACC
>JANPDX010000794.1:0-1988 GCA_031431695.1 Dehalococcoidia bacterium | reverse complement strand
GGCCAGGCGATCGACCACATGCGCCAGCTCGAACGGTTCGACCTGCACTGGATCGAAGAGCCCACCAGCCCCGACGACGTGCTCGGCCACGCCGCCATCCGCAGGGCGCTCAAGCCTATGGGTGTCGCGACCGGCGAACATTGCGCTAACCGCGTCATGTTCAAACAGCTCCTGCAGGCCGAGGCTATCGACTTTTGCCAGGTCGATAGCTGCCGTCTTGGCGGCCTGAACGAAGTGCTGGCGGTCCTCCTCATGGCGGCGAAGTTCGGCGTGCCCGTCTGCCCGCACGCGGGCGGCGTCGGCCTCTGCGAGTACGTCCAGCACATCTCGCTGATCGACTACATCTGCGTGAGCGGCTCGCTCGAAGGCCGCCTCACGGAGTTCGCGGACCACCTCCACGAGCACTTTATCGACCCGGTGGTCGTGCGAAACGCGCGCTACCAGGTGCCAACCGCCGCCGGCTACAGCATCACCATGCACCCAAAGTCACTTGACGAATTCGAGTTCCCGAAAGGGGCCGCCTGGCGTTGATTCTTCGGGAGCCAGTGGCCCCGAAGTGATGCAGGTCAAAGTCCGAGCCGCCACGGGCACGGAGCGGGGCGGTGGCACGAGCACCGCTGGTCGGACGTGAGGGCCTACTCGCCGTGAATCGTCACACCTTCCTTGATCGTCTCCACCACCGGGATGCCCTGGAGTTCGGAGGGCGCGACCAGCGCCGGGTCAGCGCCCAAGACCACGAGATCCGCGAGCTTTCCGGCGGCGATTGAGCCTTTCGTGCCCTCTTCGAAATAGGCATACGCCGCGTCGATGGTGACAGCGCGCAGGGCCTCCATCACGCCGATCGCCTGCTCACTGCCGAGAACAGCGCCGGTCCGCGTCCGCCGCTCTACCGCGCACCACACCAGCCGCAACATGTCTGGCGGCACAACCGGCGAATCGTTGTGAAGGTTGAACCGCAGCCCCCGCCGCGCCGCCGAACGCATCGGGCTGATGCGGCTCGCCCGCTCGAGGCCCAGTACAGAATCGCGGTGGTAATCGCCCCAGTAGAAGACGTGCGAGGCGAAGAACGACGGCAGCACGCCAAGTTCGGACATCCGGCCGAGTTGGTCTTCGCGCACGGTCTGCGCGTGGATCATCACGGGCCTTCGGTCGTGGCCGGGGTGAGCGGCCTCAGTCTCGGTCAAAGCTCCCAGGAACTGATCCGCGGCGGCATCGCCGTTGCAATGTGCGATGACCTGCCAGCCCTGCCGATACGCCGATTCGACGAGGGCCCTCGCCTGGTCGTCTGGCATTGCCGGATACCCGCAATAATCCGCGCCCTGCCCTTCCGGCGCGACGTGGTACGGCTTGGTCAGCCACGCTGTCTTCCCCTGCGGCGAACCATCGAGCATCAGCTTCATCCCGCCGAGCTTGAATCGGCCCTCGTAGTTGCCCGTCTCCCTGCCGGCGAGCATCGCTTGCGCGTTCGCCCAAAACGCATAGCCAACCACATCGAGAAACAGCCGGCCCTCGCCCGCCGCAGCTTCGAACATCGCCTGCTCCGGCGGGAACATCGCGCCTTCCTGTGCGGTTGTCAGCCCGGCAGCCGCGTAGATCCGCTGTGCCTCGGCCAGTTGCGCGGCCTCGGTCTCCCGGGAGGGCGCCGGTATCAGGCCGGTGTTGAAGAAGCCCATCGCCGATTCTTCGAGCACGCCGTTGGGTTCGTTGGATCCGTCTGTCCGGCGAATCACGCCGCCCGGCGGGTCCGCGGTTTCGGCGCCGATTCCCGCCATCGCCAACGCAAGGCTGTTCGCGGCGGCCAGGTGCCCCGACACATGGCTGACATACACAGGGCTCTCTCGCGAAACGCGGTCCAGGTCGTCTCGCGTCGGGTGCCGGCCCTCAGCCATGAATGCCGGGTCGTACCCCCGCCCGATAATCCACTCGCCGGGCGTTTTGCCACGCTCTTTGGCGAAGCGCCGGAGTTCCTCCATCAAACCCTCGATGTC
>JANPDX010000793.1:0-4425 GCA_031431695.1 Dehalococcoidia bacterium | reverse complement strand
GGGCGGATGATCCCTCCCGGCCAGGGCCGCAAAGGGATGCTCGGCCTGCTCACCGTCCTCCGTGACGAACCGCGCCACGAAGGCACTGGCGCCACCTCGCTCGGCGAGGCCGTCCACTCGTTAAACCGCATGGCACGTCATTCGCGACTGATCGTGATCGTTTCCGACTTCCGCGGCCCGCGCGATTGGCCAGACGCCCTCCTGGAACTTTGTGGCCGCCATTCAGTAGTCGCCGTCGAAGTCCGCGACCCACGCGAGCAAGAGCTGCCTGATGTCGGCGAACTGTGGCTCGTTGATCCAGAAACTGGCCGCCAACTCCGCGTCGATACCCGTTCGCGAAAGCTGCGAGATCGTTTTGCTGCCGCAGCTGACGCCGAGCGCGCGGAAGTGTCGAAACTGCTTGCTCGTTCTGGTGCACAGCACGTCGTCCTTTCCACGCGGGGCGACTGGCTGAAGACCCTGGCCGGTTTTCTCAACGCGAAAGGAGGCCGGCGATGAGCTTCGTCTGGCCCTTGGCCTTGCTCAGTCTTGTACTCGTACCGCTTGGCGTGGCGCTCTATGTACTGGCACAGATGCGCCGCCCGAAGTACGCGGCTCGCTTCACCAACCTCGATCTCCTCGCGAACATCGTCGATAAAACGCCGGGCTGGCGCAGACACGTTCCGGCTGTGCTCGGGCTGCTCGCACTGACCTCTCTGCTCGTCGCCCTCGCCCGCCCAGAGTTCGTGCACAAGGTTCCGAAACAAGAGGCCACCGTCGTCCTCGTTACCGACGTCTCTGGTTCGATGACCGCGACAGACATCGAACCGACCCGCATGGACGCCGCCAAGGAATCTGCTCACACGCTGGTCGAAAAACTGCCGAAAGGCTTTCGCCTCTCGCTCGTTACGTTCTCTGCCGGTGTCCGCACAGTCGTCACGCCAACCACCGACCGTGAGCTCATGAACGCGGCGATCGATTCGCTCCAGCCTGTTGGTGGCACCGCCATGGGTGATGGCATCCTCGAAGGCATCGCCGCATCGAGGTTCACCTCCGATCAACCGAGTGCGAAGCTCGCTCCGACACCGACTGCTGTTGCCGGGAAAACGGCGGAAAACCCTCCGGTCATCCTGATCCTGCTGTCCGATGGCGCGAACACCCTTGGCCAGACCGACCCAATCGATGCCGCGACCGAGGCCAAGGAAGCGGGTATCCCGATTTTCACTATCGCGTTGGGCACGCAGGATGGTTTCGCGATTGTCACCGACAACCAGGGCCGCCAGCGGCGCATCAACGTCCCGCCCGACGAAGCGACCCTAATGGAAATCGCCGAGATGACCGGGGGCAAGTTCTTCTCCGCTCCAACCTCGGACGACCTTCAGTCCATCTACGAAGACCTCGGTTCGAGAATCGGCTACAACGAGACGACCTCCGAAGCGACAGTCGGCTTCGCTGCTTTCGCTGCGGTTGCGATGCTTGCCGCCGCTGGGCTCAGCCTGCTCTGGTTCAACCGCTTCCCGTAGGGGTAGTGGCGGCCCGCAGCCTGCTCCGGGTAGGGATTCTACCGCTTCCCATAAGAGACGCTGGCGGCCCAGGGCAGCTTAGCGCTGCCCGGGCTGAACGATGCCCGCTTCGTAAGCAAAAACAACCGCCTGGGCGCGGTCGCGGACGTCGAGCTTCGCGAAGATGTGGGCAACGTGGGTCTTCACGGTGGCCTCGCTCAATACCAGTTGCTGGGCAATCTCGCTGTTGGTACACCCTCGACCGATGAGGGACAGCACTTCCGTTTCGCGTGTTGTGAGATGTTCGGATGCTGCTGTTCCAACCACCACTGGCCCGGGCCTTCGCAGATACTGTTCGATAAGTCGCCGGGTGATCGATGGCGCCAGTAAGGCTTCTCCGGCGGCCACGGTACGCACGGCCGCGATAAGTTGTTCGGGCGGAGCGTCCTTCAAGAGAAAGCCACTCGCACCGGCGCGCAGTGCTTCGTAGACGTACTCGTCGAGGTCGAACGTGGTGAGTACCAGGACTTTTGCCGCGGGGTTCGCCCGGACGAGGAGCCTGGTGGCCTCTATCCCGTCCATTTGTGGCATTCGAATATCCATCAGGACCACATCCGGCCGAAGTTCAAGCGCCAGTTCGACGGCCCTGACGCCATCCGCGGCCTCGGCCACCACCGTGAGGCCCGGCTCTGATTCGAGGATCAGGCGAAACCCCGTCCGCACGAGCGCCTGATCATCGACGACGAGGACGCTGACGGTCATGGGCCGGCGACCGTTGGGATCGATGCGGTAACCACAAAGCCTCCGGTTGGCCCGGGCCCGGCGTCCACGGATCCGCCATAGAGGCTGACGCGTTCGCGCATCCCGAAGAGGCCATGTCCGCGGCCATCCGAATGTGACTTGACGCCGTGACCGTCGTCGCGGACCTCAAGATCGACCCGGTTTTCGCGATAGCCAATCGTCACTGTCGCCCGTGCATCGCCTGCGTGTTTCATGACGTTCGTGAGGCCTTCCTGGATGACGCGGAACGCGACGAGGTCGGCTCCTGCGGGGAGGGGGCGACTCACGCCTTCGCTGCGAAGCTCGACCGTGAGTCCCGCCTCCCGAATTTTCTCAACGAGGTCATCCACCTGCCCGAGTCCGGGTTGGGGTGCCAGGTCGAGCGCGTGGGGGTCGGTGCGAAGCACCCCGAGCAGGCGACGCATCTCGGCCAGCGACTGCCGCCCCGTGGCCTCGACAGCGAGCAGCGAAATTTCCGCCTGGCCCGGGTCAGACTTCATCACCCTCCGGGCAGCTCCCGCCTGCACCACCATCACGCTCACGCCATGCGCCACCACATCGTGGAGTTCGCGCGCAATCCGGGCGCGCTCCTCGGCGACGGACGCCCGGGCCTTGTCCTCGCGCCCACGTTCCAGGCGGTCGGCCCGTTCGCCAAGCATGCCGACCATGATGTGCCGGTTTCGAACACCCCGACCGATGAGGCAAAACACCGCGGACCAAATCCAAAACGGCAAGATCTCACTCAACGCCCAGCCTGCGTCGAACGCGATGGCGCGATGGATGGAGTCGCTGATCGGAACGGCGGCTGGAAGCAACAGCCCCGCTGCAAGAAAGACACCGCTCCCCGAGTACGCCCCAACCCCGTATGTGGCCAGGCAAAGCGCGAGGAACGCTGCGAAGCTTCCTTGTTCTGACTCGGGCAGCCGAAGAATCTCCCAGCCAGAAACGGCGAGCGTGAGCAACAATGCAGCGAGCGGCGCCTTCCGCCGGTAGGCAAGCCCGATTGCCATGAGAAGGTACAGTGCGGAAGCCAGTGGCTTCGGTCCCGGAACGTCTCCCGTGGTCGGGTGGAGCCAGATGGAAATCTGCGTGAACAGCAGCAGGCCGATGGCCGGTGCCCAGTCGACAACCGCCTGAGCGTGCTCGCCTATCAACCGTTTTGCCCAACGCGTTATCACGCTTCGAATGATACGACCGCCTCAAGCGCTGTCATATCGTCCCAGGGTATGACTGCCATCATCCCGTGACTTGATCCGTAAGTTCATCCCAAACGGCGATGTGACATGACGGCAGGCCGAGGAGAGTTCTCCCTGCCGGGCACGAAAGCCCCGCAAGGAGAAGCATCATGAATGAACGCACGAGGTTGCTAGCGAGCGCAGTCGTTTCGGGACTGCTGTTCGCGGCTGGGTATTGCATCGTCCTGATAATCCCTGGAGGAGGCGAGGTCACTGAGAAGAACTTCACTGATTTCTACGATTCGGACGGACGGCAGATGGCCGGGTTCGTCTTGTTCTTCGTACTCGTGGCTGGTTCCTTGTCGTTGCTCTGGTTCTTCAATGAACTCCGTGCGCGGCTCCCAGACACGATCCTCACGCGGACGGCAGGCACGGCAGCAGCCGTAGGCGCCGCGGCGGTCGCCATCGGAGCGGGAATCCTTGGCGGCCCGTTGGGCGCAGCACAGAACTCTGACCTCGCCTTTGTGGGCCCACCGGTCGCGGAGGTCTTCGCGCAGGCAGGCCTCGGTGTAATGCTCGGTTTCGGGATGTCCGGGCTGGCGCTGGCAACGGTACTGATGAGCGTCGCCGCTCGAAAGAGTTCAGCCCTCCCATCCTGGTTGTCGATCGCCGGGATCGTGGCGGGCGTCATCATGCTCGGCTCGTACATCTGGTTGCCGGGCCTCATCTTCCCAATCTGGGTCATCGTCCTGGGCATTTTGGGAACTCGGGAACGCTCGAAGTAACGGCTCCAGAAAGTGCCAGTACAAGTGCCACGGCTCTGAGAGCCCGGCGAGGAGTAATCATCATGTTTGGATCTCGTATTTCCCGTTTCGTAGCGCTCAGCGGGGCTGTCGCGTGGCTGTTAGCGATTGTCTTGAACGACGCAGTGAACGCTGGCTCACCAGCGTACGATGCCGACCCGGCGGCATGGGGCGACTACCTATCAG
>JANPDX010000792.1:0-13765 GCA_031431695.1 Dehalococcoidia bacterium | reverse complement strand
GAAACCTGCGTCATCCAAAGCTTACATTGCTCGCCTTTCCGATCCTGTTATTCAGTCCCACGACGTACCTTGGGCTGGCCTTTGCCCTGCCGCTTATGCTGATTAGTAAGTTCTCTGATTTTGGTGGATACAGTTACGAGGGATGGATACGCCGTCCGCAAGCGTGGATCGTTAACACCGCCCTACTTGTCGTGGCGGTGGCATCCTGTGCCACTGTGATCGCGTTCATCCAGGCCGGATAAAAGCAGAACAAAGATGGGATTGTTGGTCGTTCTCCTGTTCCTGTATGAGCCGGGGCAGATTTACTTTCGCTCACGAGAGCAGCGGGAACATCCGGGCCATAGGTCGCATCGATGACCTGCTGGATCTCCTCGTCGGTCATTGACGGCTTGAACAGCGTGAGCTTGAGCAGTCATGCTTCGAGTGGGCGGAAGCTACCGGGAGTTCCTTTCGACCGGGAGCGTGTTCTGCTACGTGCCCGAGAATTGATCCCACGGCCTCACAGGATGCGATTCTGGGCAGCGGCTTCAAGGTGTGCGAGACTTTCGCTCAGGAACGAAGCGTCTCGGCGGGCTGAGTTGATGAATTCAAATGAAGTTGCCATAGAAGACGACTCTAGCATGGCCATCAGAGACTTCTCCGAGCGGGCTCAACACATCGGTCAAGGGGCCGAACATAGAGAAGGCGACACGGTGGCGGTGCTATTGGTCGGTACTACCGCCGACTGCACGGCGACACCGCACCAGGACCCATGTCTTGGAACATTCCCAGGAACAGGCCGCGAGCTGCATGGATCGGCTGTTTCACGCCTAAGTTAAGTCTGAACCCCGGCGGCCAGGCGGCTCTGTCTCTGCGTGCTCGTCAGCCGCTGTCTCGCAGCTATGCCCTCGCTCGCACGTGAACCTCATAAGTTCCCCCAGGAATTCAAAGCGGCTTCCGAATTCCATGGCGCTCCCACAACTCTCGCACGGATAACCGTGGCCCACGATCCAGTATTCGAGGACCCGGCCAGCCTCGGGCTCGACCCGCATAATCCTGTGCCGTCCATCCCCGAGCTTTTCAATCTGGTATCCGGCCATGTCTCACTCCTCAAAATGGGCGAATGGGGGGTCAAATTGGGGGTCAAAAGGGGGCCTTTTCAGACCCCCCGATTGGAAATTGGTGGAGACGCGGGAGAGTTGAACTCCCGGTCCAGCGAAGGTCGGCTCCGGATTGTCCTACAGGTTTTCCCACCGATAGGGGTCTCGTTGGCGGACTGCAGTGGTGGTCCCCACGTCCTCCAACCAGCCGATGATCTTTCGTGAGCGCTATCGGCGTGAGCTCACGGCATCCTGGCTTTAGTGACGCCCCTTCCCGACGCTACCAGGCCGGGCTTCGGGAGGGACGGCCTCTACAGGGTATTAAGCTGCGAGTGCGAGTTGGCGATTATTGCCATTTGTTTTTGGCCGCCTGATTAACGAGGGTGACGCCCAACCTCGACCTGCTATCCGGCTACTTGGCTTCCTGTCGATTCCCTTCGTCCCCATGAGGTAAATAGAGTGTAGCACAACCGTTCGCGTTCAGCCGCGCTTCAGGGCGCGTCGCATGTCCATCTTCTGGTCGTTCTCTTTGAGCTTCTCCCGCTTGTCATAATGGTGAAGACCGCGGCCGACGCCAATTTCGACCTTGGCTTTGCCGCGTTTGAAGAACATGGCCAGGGGGATCAGTGTCAGCCCCTTGCCATCCATCAACTCCTGGATCTTGCGAATCTCTTTCTTGTGGAGCAGCAGTTTCCGGTCACGAACGGGGTCGTGCCCGGAGTACCCGGCGCTCGCGTAGGGCGCGATGTTGGCGTCCTGGAGCCAGATTTCGTTGCCTTTAACTCGGGCGTAGGCGCCCGAGATTTGCACGCGGTGTTCCCGCACGGACTTGATTTCCGAACCGGTCAGCACGATACCGGCCTCGAACTTCGCGAGGAACTCGTAGTCGTGCCTTGCACGCCGGTTTTGGGCAATCGTTGAATCAGACATGGCTTAGTCGAACAAAACGGCCCCGCCGTAGCGACGGGGCCGTCTGGTCTGCTTCCAGTGTAGCGCGGCCGCTACTTCCCGTGGAGCATATCGATGGCCTTGAACATCTGGATGTCCCCAAGGTCGATGTACTCGTCGTAGGTCATGGGCAATTCGATATCGGGCTTGACGCCGAGGCCCTCAATTTGCTCGCCCTTCGGAGTGAGCCAGCGGCCAACGGACAGGTAGAGCGCTCCACAACCGGCGGGGTCACCGCAGTTCTTCAGTTGCTGCAGTTGATTCACGGTCCCCTTGCCGAAGCTGCGCACACCCACGATCTGGGCGCGACCATTGTCCCTCAGGGCTGCCGCGAGGACCTCGGCGCCACTGGCGCTGCCGCCATCCTGCAGGATGACGATCGAGATTTTCGTGGCTCCGCCACCGGATTTCGCCGACCAGGACTTCTTTTGGCCGTTCGCATCGACTTCGGAGATGATTGTGCCGCTGCTCAGGAACTCGTCGGCAACATCGACGGTAGCCTGCAAAAGTCCGCCTGGATTGCTTCGAAGATCCAGGATCAACCCCTTGTAACCCTTGTTTTCGAGGCCGTTGAGTTTGACCCTGAGTTCCGCCAATGTCCGATCGTGGAACTGAGAAATCGCGATGAATGCGATATCCGTGACCTCGACGCCGTCGCGGTCGACGAGTTTCCGGCCGCTTTGGCCAGGAATAATCGGGAGGTTCGGCTCCGAGAAGACGCTCTCGATCGGGATTTCGCCACGCGTGATTTTGAGTGTCTCGATGGCGCCATCGCTGTGCTTCACTTCGAGCACAACCTGGGTTCCCTTCTGGCCCCGGATCCGCTCCACGGCCTGCTGGGAGGTCCAGCCCTCGGCTGAATCACCATCGACCTTGAGGACCGTGTCGCCCTGGCGAATACCGGCCTTCTCGGCGGGCGAATCGCGGAAGGGGGCAACGATCGTGACCACGCCCGTACTATCCGAAACGCTCGCGCCGATACCGTCGTAGCTCGAATCGAGGTTGAGCGCACCGGCCTTCAACTCGGCAGGCGTGAGGTACTCGGTGTGCGAATCGTTCAAGGCGCCAATGATCCCGTTGATGGCCGCCTGCCGAAGCGTGTCTTCGTTGAGCACGGCCTTGTCCACGTACTGCGACTTCAGCAGGTTCACAATTTCATCAATGATCGCGGCGCCCACGGAATCGCCGCCGGTGCTCGCGCCGTTCGCCGCGGATGCCGTCGAACTCGTGGTACTGGTCTCGTCTCGTCGCAAGTCCTGGATCCCCCAACCAAGGCCAAAGGCGAGCGTAACAATCGCCAGGAGGAGGAAGACGACCACGGCGGTACGCGCCGTACGTTCACCCATGCCGGGCTGGGGCTGCTCTCGAGGGATATCCATCGACGTGTTGGGTGTCCTTTGGGCTCGCCGCGCTGCGTCGAGTGATGTGCCGAGTGTACATGTGCAGTTTCCACCCCTTCAATTTGCACATTACCCGTCGTTTACCGCGTCAGCGGTTGAACGCCAGCATGGAGCCCTCGGCAACCCGGCGCTGCACGCTCCCAGTCGTCGTGTCCCAGAGCCAGGCATGGTTTCGCTGGCCCTCGGCGAATGAGTGGTGCGGTCCCTCGGTCAGGAACTGGCCGCACATCCCAAACCAGCGGGAATCCGGCGACCAACTGGGATGGGAGAGACAGTATTGGTCGAAGAACCCGACCATCGTGGCTGTCTCCGGCGCCGGGATGAATGGTTCGACCGCACGCAAGAAATGACCGGTTGCATCGTAGAGCCTCGCCTGGAAGCGGCCATCCCCGGTGTAGGAGGGATGCAGCGCCACCAGGCGCTCGCCATCGGGCGCCCACCAGTAGCCGACTATCGGGCCTCTGACGAGACGCCGGCCGCCCACTGAAACGACCTCGGAGAACACGCTGGATTGCGCTGCCCCGGCGACCGCTACGAACAACTCGTCCGAATGCGGGCGAAATGACAGCGCCAGGCCACCGCCGAAGTGCCCAATTGAGTCTTTCCGTCCGTCGACGGACCCGCGAATGACGTGGACCGCGCCGTCCTGGACCTCGGCCCATGCGACCGTGGAACCGTCGGCGCTAACGGCTGGCGTCCTGAAACCGACTGCGCCCGCGGAGAGTTCTCGTTGTTCACCGTTCGCCGTGTCCACCGCGAACAAAGATGAGGCGACGTGAACGTAGAGCCAGCGACAGTCCGGATGCCAGGCTGCAAATATCGGCGCCCCGGCCATCAGGAACACATCGGCGTTCGCATTCGCGGTCCAGAGGCGCAAGGATAATCCGTCGCCGGTCGGTGTGACATAACACAATTTGGAACCATCGGGCGCCCAGAGTGCGTAGTGGGGCAAGCGTGGCGCAAGGAACCGCGCGGGACTGGACCGCGAGCCTGGCACGGGCGAGCCCTCGTGGACCAACTCAACGAACGTTTCATCGACCCATGACGTTGTCAGCTCGTCCCGGCCGGGACGCCAGGCCGGCCAGAACTCTCCGCCATACACGCTCAGTTGTGGTCGCCACTCGTTAGGCGTCTCCGAGAGACGCGTGACCGTACCTGCTTCCGAACCCGTGGCAATGCGGATCTCCATAGACCGGCCATGGTACCGCGAACAGCGGCGTTCCAACGGTATTCTAACTTCGCACTATATCAGTTATGCAGTGTTGCGCGGCCCCGAGCAGGCATAAGGGTTCACGCGGGGTGCGCTAAGGGTTTTCCCTTATGTCCTCGGGCGTTACCAAACCACCACTCAGGCGTCACCGGTCGTGCGTTGTTTTGTCACCCCCCTGCTCTGAACAATCGGACTACCTGATCGACAACCACTACACAGCGGTTGAAGCCGGGGAGCTTGTTCGGGGGAGCAAGGGAATGCAAACGCAAATGTCTATCGTAGAAGAGTCCATGGCCGAACAACCGGCCACGCCAATCCGGCTTACGCTGGAAGAGCAACAGCAGCTCGTGATGCAGTACGCGCCGCTGGTACGCCGGGTGGCAAGGTCGCTGCCGCTTGAGATTCCGGGGCTCCTGGAATTCGAAGACGCGGTCGGTTACGGCACCTGCGGCCTGGTCGAAGCAGTTCGCCGCTACGACCCTTCAAAGGGGACGAACTTTCACGCCTACGCCGTTCAGCGGATTCGCGGATCAATGATTGATGCGTTTCGACGGATGGACCGCCTCAGCCGGACCATGCGCCAGAAGGCGAGGGACGTGCAACGCGCGCAGAGCGAACTCGAGTCGCAACTCAGCCGCTCGCCAAGCGACCAGGAAGCTGCCGACCACCTTGGTATCACGCTGAACCAGTATCGCGATGCCAGGTCTCATTCTCGCTGGGTGACAGTGTCGCTCGATCGAATGCTTGAGCGCGACGACGACGGAGATTCGTTCCCTGCCGCCGAAATGCCGACGGCCGATGAGGATATCGACTTCACCCGGTCGTTTGAGGAGCGGGAACTGCACGAGGAGCTCGCCCGTTCCGTCCAGTCGCTCCCGGAACGTGAACGCCTCGTCGTAGCTCTATATTATGTAGAGCATTTGACGATGAAAGACATCGCAGTCGTGCTCTCTGTTTCCGAAACGCGGGTAAGCCAGTTGCACGCCCAGGCTGTTAAGCGCCTCCGTCGGTCCTTGCTGCGCGAAGCAGCCTGAGACCCCGGTCTCGTTGGACATCGACTCACAAGGCGCCCGGCTCACTGCCGGGCGCCTTTCATTGTTCGCTCTGGCGCCGGGACGGAACCGGTCCGAAACGGCGAACGAAATTTCAAAGAGTTTCTCGGTATCTGAACCTCCCGCCACCCTATTAGGGTGGCGGTGACTGCCGATGATACTTATGAGCCCACCGGGACATCTGCGTGACCGCGCATTCGTACCGAGGGCAGCGATGGATTTCGACGATGGAGAGCACAGCTTTCTCCACCAACGAATTTTAGGGGATGACGTTATGGCGGACCGATACGATGAGGGCTACCGAAGCCAGGTAGCTTTCGTGACCCATACGCGCGAGTACCGCTCTTCCGAGGTCTTGCCGACGTTGGCCCGGCACGGATTCACGACCACCGAACGGCCACACGACCGCGAGACAGAACGGCTGATCAGCCAGTTCGATCCGGACCTGGTTGTGCTCGCTGTCGACCCGCGAGACGACAACGATGTCGCCCTCGTTCGCCAGGTCGCCCGGGCCAGCAACGCGTCGGTGCTGGTGTTGGCGCCAGGGCCGCATACGCTGGGAATGAGCCTCGCGCTCGAGGCTGGCGCGGATGTCTGCATGCGCGACACCGATGGTGTCGAACTGCTAAGCGCCCAGCTCAGCGCACTCGTACGCCGCAAGGCGCCGCCGGCGCCTGAATCCCGGGACGATGGCCCCAGCACGATCACTGTCCGCGACCTTATCCTCGACTTCGATCGCTGCCAGGCGGTGCGTGAGGGCGAAACAATTCCGTTGACCCCGACGGAATTCAAGATTCTCGCCTTTCTCGCCAAGAACGCTGGGAAGGTTGTCAGCCCGGTTGAAATCCTCCGAGCGGTCCAGGACTACACCTACTCGGACCGTGAAGCTCAGGAAATCGTGAAGGTCTACATCCGCAGGATTCGGCGCAAAGTTGAGGCGGACCCATCGGTGCCGAGCTACATCATCAACGTGCGTGGATTTGGTTACATGCTGGAACGCCGTAGCAATCGCCGCGACTCCATTCAGGTAGCGGACGCGGCATAGACACCGCCGTGAACCAAGAGAAAGGGCCTGGCGAAATTGCCGGGCCCTTTTCGCTGTGGTTAACGAATCCCTAAGCGATGGTTATGTCGTCACAAAGGTAGACATCCTGGATGGCGTTGAGCAGTGCCACGCCGTCGGCCATCGGCTTCTGAAATGCCTTGCGCCCGCTGATGAGCCCGGTGCCACCGGCGCGTTTGTTGACGACGGCTGTGCGCACAGCCTCCGAGAGGTCGCTCTCGCCTGAGCTTGCGCCACCCGAGTTAATGAGGCCCACGCGGCCCATGTAGCAGTTCGCCACCTGATATCGAGCCAGATCAATGGGATTATCCGAAGAAAGTTTCGAGTACATCCGGTCGTCGGACTTGCCGTAGCTGACGCCGTTCGCGTTGAGAGCCTTGAAGCCGCCGTTCTGCTCCGGCAGCTTTTGTTTGATGATATCGGCCTGGATGGTTACTCCAAGGTGGTTCGCCTGCCCAGTCAGGTCGGCCGACGTTTCGTGGTTCACTCCGTTCACCTTGAAATCGCCGTTTCGCAAGTAACACCAGAGGACCGTCGCCATGCCAAGTTCGTGTGCGTAGGCGAAGGCCTGCGCGACCTCGACAATCTGGCGGGTGCTCTCGTCTGAACCGAAGTAGATGGTGGCGCCAATCGCGGCCGCGCCCATGTTCCACGCTTCCTTCACGGTCCCGAACATTACCTGGTCGTACTTGTTCGGGTACTTGAGCAGCTCGTTGTGGTTGACCTTCACGATGAAGGGAATCCGGTGCGCGTACTTTCTGGAGGCCGAGCCAAGAACACCAAAAGTTGATGCGACCGCGTTACAACCGCCTTCGATGGCGAGCTTCACGATATTGTCCGGGTCGAAGTAGGCCGGATTCTTTGCGAAGGACGCGCCTCCGGAATGCTCGATCCCTTGGTCCACGGGAAGGATGGATAGGTACCCGGTGCCAGCGAGGCGGCCGTGGCCCATCAACGACTGGATGTTCCTCAGCACCTGTGCCGAGCGGTCCGACTCCGTCCACACGCGGCTGACAAAGTCAGGCCCGGGCAGATTCAGCGATTCGCGTGGGATTGTCTGACAGCGGTGCTCCAGGAGCGACCCTGCGTCAGCCCCCAGGAGGTCGGCAATATTGCTATAAGAAAGGCCTGCTACCGGAACTTCTGCGAGTACCATTTCCATCCCTCAGCGCGAACTCGACGTGGGTTGAACCCGTCTAGAATCATACGCCTCCCTAAGATACGAGCCGCCAGTTCAGAGAGGGCCGGCAGAACTTCTTCGGGCGGCGCGGTCGGTGGCGCGCCGCTCGTCAGACGGCCGAAGTCGTGCGAATCTTTACCTTTACTGTGGCCGCGCCGGGCTACGGTGAAGAAACGAATTTCCGTGTCGGAGGCACCATCATGCGAGTACTCGTCGTTGAAGATGAAGAGGCAATTGCCAGCGCCATTGAACGTGGACTGACAAAACAGGGATACGCCGTGGACGTTGCCCACGACGGGGCGGAAGCGCTCGACAAGGCGACCGTCAACAACTACGACGTTATCTGCCTCGATCTGAACCTGCCCCGAATCGACGGCCTGGAAGTCTGCCGTCGCTTACGCGAAGACCGTTTTGGCGGTGGCATAATTATGTTAACCGCCCGGAGCTCCATCAAGGAACGCATCGAGGGCCTCGACTACGGGGCTGATGACTACCTCGTGAAGCCCTTCGCCTTCAGTGAACTGGCCGCCCGAATCCGGGCAGTTACCCGCCGCGAGGGCGGGCTACGAGAACCGATCATCGACACCCGCGGGCTCGAACTCGATCCGAACACAAACCGTGCAAAGCGCGAGGGACGCGAGATCCATCTCACCCCCAAAGAGTTCTCGCTCGTGTACTACCTCGCTCGCAACGAGGGCCGCGCCGTGCCGCAGGAAGAACTCCTCGAACACATCTGGGACGAACATGCGAACCCATTTACGCAAACAGTGAAGGTTCACATGAACAACCTTCGCCGCAAGTTGAATGAGGGCTTCGAAGAGCAGCTCATCGAGACTATCCGCGGCAAGGGCTACGTCCTTTAGGGGTGCACATGCCCGCCTTTACACGAAGCATCCGCTTCCGGCTCACTATCTGGTACTCCAGCCTGTTGCTCGTTTTCGGCGTGGCGTTCGTGCTCGCCCTGAACATCGCCGTGCGCCTTGACCAGCCGAAACTCGTTACGATTTCTGGCATCGCGCTCACCGAGCAACTGGAGCCGATGGAACCCCGTCCCGGATCCGCCCTGGCGGGCAGCCGGCGAGTGATCACGCCGCAGATCCTGGTGGAAGACGCCGAGGACCAGTTCTACTCCGATAACCTCGACCGCCTTCGCTTCTGGTCTCTCATCAGCGTCGTGAGCCTTGCCCTTGCATCGGGGGTGGGTGGTTATGTCCTGTCAGGCATGATGCTGCGGCCAGTCCGGGATATCACCGAGGCGGCCTCCGAGATTTCCGCCTCGAATCTTTCCAAACGGATCAACTACGAAGGTCCGAAGGATGAACTCTGGGCGCTATCGCAGACCTTCGACTCAATGATCGACAGGCTCGAGCACTCGTTCGAACGCCAGAGACAGTTCGTTCAGGACGCCTCCCATGAACTGAGGACGCCCCTCGCCGCCATTCGCACAAACATAGAAGTAACCGAAATGGACGCGGAAGTCACGGTTGATGAATATCGCGATTTGGTCTCCACGATCAAGGGTCAAACGGATCGCCTGACGCGGCTAAGCGAAGACCTTCTGCTTCTTACGCGGGAGGACAACGAGACGCTTGAGCGAGAGCACGTGAGCCTCGCCAGCCTTGTCAAAGAAGTCGCTCGTGAACTACAGCCAGTGGCGACCGCCCGCGACGTTTCCATTTCGGTCGATGGCGAGGCGGGACTTGAGGCGGAGGTCAGCCCGGATCTGCTTTACCGGTGCGTTTTCAACCTGGTCGACAATGCGATCAAGTATTCAGGTGCGGGAAGCTCGGTGAAACTCTCGGCGCGGGCTTCGGACAGTTCAGCACTGATCCAGGTGTCGGATACGGGTCCCGGAATCGATTCGGGCGAGCTTCCCCGGCTTTTTGACCGTTTTTACCGCGTGGATAGTGGCCGCAGCCGCCGCGAGGGCGGTACCGGCCTTGGTCTCGCGATCGTTAAGGAATTGGTGCAGTCCCAGGGAGGGACCGTCACCGCCGAATCGGAACTCGGGAAGGGCAGTGTGTTCAGCATCAGGCTGCCACGCGCCGTGTTCCTTGATCCTCAGTCTTCCTGAACGTACGTTGCCCTCTCAGCGCTACCTCACGCCAGAGGTAAGCCTACGTACCGCAGCTGACCCCAGAGGCATGGCTTACTGTTAGCGGAGGGAACCCGGTTGACCGAGATCCTCGATCGTGTTGATGGCCCGCGAGACCTACGAGGCCTCACTTACGAACAACTTCTCCGGCTCGCGTCCGAAATCCGGCACTTCCTGGTGGACACCGTTGATTGCATCGGTGGCGGCGGGCATCTCGCCTCGAACCTTGGCGTCGTCGAACTCTCGATCGCGCTCCACCGAATGTTCGACACGCCGAAGGACAAGCTCGTCTGGGACGTCAGCCACCAGGTTTACGTCCACAAGATCCTGACGGGCCGCAAGCAACGGATGACGACCATCCGCCAGTTCGGTGGTCTATCGGGCTTTGCCGACCGCCAGGAAAGTCCTCATGACGCCTTTGGCGCGGGACATGCAGGCACGTCAATCTCCGCGGCCGTCGGCATGGCGGTTGCGAGGGACCTCAAACATGAGGACTTCTATTCAATCGCCATCATCGGTGACGGCGCCATGACCGCCGGAATGGCCCTCGAAGCCATGAACCACGCCGGCCATATGAACACGAAAAAGCTCATCGTGGTGCTCAACGACAACGCGATGTCGATTTCTCCAAACGTTGGAGCGCTCAGCCGGAACGTCAACAAGCTGCGCGTCGATCCGCTTTACCGCACAGCAAAGCGCGACATCGGCGAGTTCGTCGAACACCTTCCCCTCGGCCGCCACATGTGGCAAGGAGCAAAGCGCGTGAAGGCGAGCATGCGCGACCTCCTCATGCCCGCGAGCTTCTGGGAACAATTTGGTTTCGAGTACTACGGACCCATCGATGGCCACGATATCCAGGAACTCGAAGCCACGCTCAGCGCCATCAAACGCGTCCCCGGGAAGCCTGTTTTGCTGCACATCCTGACGGAGAAGGGCCACGGTATCCCCGAAGCAGCCGCCGACCCTATCAAGAGCCATAGCGGGACGTACTGGCTCAAGAAACCGGCCGCCCCCGATGCCCCGCTCCCGAAGCCGACCTACAGCCAGGTGTTTGCCCAGGCGACACGGGAGCTGATCGAATCTGACCCGAAAGTCGTTGCGGTAACCGCCGCGATGCTTGAGGGCACGGGGCTTGCCCCGGTCCACGCGCTCCATCCAGATCGCGTCTTTGATGTGGGTATCGCAGAACAACATGCAGTGACCTTTGCTGCTGGCCTCGCCACCGAGGGCATCAAACCAATCTGCGCCATCTACTCGACCTTCCTCCAGCGAGGGTTCGACTCTGTCGTACATGACGTCGTGGTGCAGAACCTTCCGGTCGTTTTCGCCATGGATCGAGCCGGGTTCGTTGGCGACGATGGAAAGACTCACCAGGGTTTCATCGACATCAGTTATTTGCGTTGTTTGCCCAACATGGTGGTCGCGGCGCCGAAAGACGAGACAGAGCTACGTGACTTGCTCTACACCGGCGTGAACCACTCGGGCCCATTTGCACTCCGGTTCCCGCGAGGCACGGGTCCCGGGGCGCCGACCGATCTACCCATGAAGCACATACCGATCGGTCGAGGGGAGGTGCTTCGCGAGGGTCGCGATATCGCCTTAATCGGTTTCGGGACGACGGTTCAGGAATGTCTTCGGGCCGCGAATATCCTCGAGGAATCCGGGATCGACGCGGCGATAATCAACGCCCGATTCGCCAAACCGCTCGATGAGACCCTCATTCTCCAATACGCGCGTCAAACTGGCGGGATTGTGACGGTGGAGGAAAACGTACGTGCCGGCGGCTTCGGCGACGCGGTTCTTGAGTTGCTTGCCGACCACGGACTCGCGGACAAGAACCTGGCCAATCTCGCCATGCCCGACACGATTGTCGATCACGGGCCTCAAGCCACCTTCCGCCAGATGCACTCCCTGGACGGACCTGGCATCGCGGCGAAGGCGACCGACGTGATTGCATCGCGTGCCGCGGCCCAGCCGAACCCCATCCGCACCCCGACGACGATCCTGGTGCAGTAGCGTGGCCCCCACGGCTCCGCCGGCCCTGACCGAACACCTGGCTCTCATTGAAGACGCACTTCGAGTCAGCCTCGCGGAAGGCCCGAAAGAACTCATCGACGCCGTGCGTTATGTCATGGGTTGGCAGGAACGGGATGGAACCGCCCGGTCGACCGGAGGAAAGCGGATCCGTCCGGCGCTCTGCATGTTCGCCGCGACGTTGTTCGCCGAAGATCCGGGCATCGCCCTGCCCGGATCGGTCGCGGTAGAACTGATTCACAACTTCTCCCTGGTTCACGACGAAGTGCAAGACCACGACGCTGAACGCCATCACCGTCCGACCGTTTGGGCGATCCACGGAGAGGGACAGGCGATAAACGCAGGGGACTTCCTCATTACGCGTGCTATAAGCGCCCTCGCGATGGGTGCGGGCGCCGAGTCCCGGAGAATGGCAGCGCTTGCCGTCCTAAACGATGCCATGGCACGAATGATCGCCGGCCAATGGTCCGACATCGCTTTCGAGACCCGCGAGGACGTTTCCCCGTCCGACTACATCGAGATGATCCGGGGTAAGACGGGAGCCCTGCTCGGCGCCCCGCTCGCTATGGGCGCGCTTTTGGCCGGCGCACCCCGAAACCAGGCAGAGGCCCTTCAGCAATGGGGCGAAACGCTCGGCCTGGCCTTCCAGGTTCAAGATGACTATCTCGGTATCTGGGGCGATCCTAACCTCACCGGAAAGTCGAACGTCAATGACATCATCCGTAAGAAGAAAACACTCCCGATTGTGTTCGGGCTTGCGAATGAGACAGATGGCGTTATTCGAACCGCTTACGCCCGTGATCTCCTGGCGAGCAAACACGTCGATGAAGTGGTTTCCAGCCTGGAACGATGCCGGGCCAGGGAGTTTGTTCGGACCGAGGGCGCACGGCTCGTACTGGCGGCGAATGACATGCTCGGCAGCCTTGAAGTCCCTGAAACGGCGCGTCAGTCGTTGCGCCAGATCGGCGACTATCTCATCGACCGGGATCGGTAAGGCGGTTTGCCCTTTCGGGTGAGCTCGCCTAGCGTCAGCACATGTTCGAGAACGTGCGTGAAGACATTCGTCTCGGAGTCATGTGGCACAGCGTCCCTGCCGTGCGCCGTCTGCTAGGATCGCCCGCCGAAACAATCGCCTGCGTGCTCCTGTCCTCCGAACTCCAGGTGGTACTCGTGTATCGGTTCCAGGCGCGGATGCGGGCCCTTGGCGTACCCCTTGTCCCGAGTATCTGCCGCCGCCTGACCATGGTCCTCAACGGCGTCTCGATCGGTGACCGGGTGACGGTTGGCCCAGGGCTACTCATGAACCATGGCCACGTGGTTATCGACGGGACTACCACCATCGGTCCGCTGTGCTCCGTTGCCCCGTTCGTGACCATCGGCCTTAACACGGGCGGACCGGACGTGTCGTTCGATGGTCCAACACTCGGCCGATTTGTGTTCATCGGCACCGGGGCGAAGCTCCTGGGTCCGATAACCATCGGCGACAACGCGCGAATAGGGGCGAATGCGGTTGTCTTGAGTGATGTTCCCGCAGACTCGACAGCGGTCGGCGTGCCCGCACGCGTGATTAGCCATGAGCATCCGTTGGGCCGTGCCCAATCCGGCGCCTCCGACCTATCGTCTTAGTTAACGGGCAGGAATGTTTCGCCCATCAGGTACTGGTCAATCCCTCGCGCGGCCTCGCGGCCTTCGGCAATGGCCCAG
>JANPDX010000791.1:0-1806 GCA_031431695.1 Dehalococcoidia bacterium | reverse complement strand
TTCACCTCGCGCTTGAGGCCCTCCTCATCCAGCGAGCTCAAGAACGCGAGGGCCAATTCGGCCACGCGTTCCTGGTAGCCACGAAAGGCTTCAAGTGAGGAGAAGTGGATGGAGGCGGCATCTTCGGTCGATTGACCCGTCCCGAAGCCCTTTTCCGGGAGGCCTGTCTTAGCCGCCCAGCCGCTCGTCTCCCATTCGCTCGGCTTCCCCTGGAAAATCTGCTGGAAGAACAGGTCTTCGATGCGTACGCCGTGCCACATGCACCAGGCGATCGAGTGGGACTGGCCTTCGGGCACGAAGTGAAGTTGTTCGTCCGAAAGCCCTTCAGGGGCGCCGCGGAACCCACGATGGATGAAATCAAGCGTCTGTTTCATGTAGTCAATCGAAGACACGGCCAACTCCTTGTTGTGTGCGGCTCACGGGGGACTATACGCCGCCGCGCCAAGTCCTCGCTTCGGCACGCCCGCGGCCTATGCCACCACGTGCGCGCTCACGCTTTCAATCGGCGGCAGGTTCTGCGTCACCAACTCCCAGGACTCGCCGTCGTCGCCGCTGGCGTAGATCTGGCCCGTGTTCGTACCGAAATACACACCCGCCGGGTTCATCGAATCGGTACAAAGCGACTGCCGGTACACGCCCATGAAGGCGTCCTCCTGGGGGAGGCCCTTCGAGTGGGCCTGCCAGGTGGCTCCGGCATCCCGTGTTCGCCAGACCGCCAGCGTGCCGCCCGGAGGGCAACGGAACTCTCCACCAACGAGCGGCACGACGTAGGCCGTATCGGGATCGTGGGGGTGAGCCGCCATGGCCAGGCCAAACTCCGAGGGCCGTCCGGCCGTGACGTCTGTCCACGAATCGCCGCCGTTGTCACTTCGATAGGTACCCATGTGGGCCTGTGCGTAGAGCCGGTTGCTGCTACCGGCGGCGAGCGCAACGTGATGCACGCATTGCCCCCACTCGGGGTATAGCGGCAGATTTGGGTCGAACATCGAGCTTTCGCTGCGAATGCCCGAGCATGTGGTCTGCCATGATTTCCCGCCGTCTTCAGTGCGAAATACCCCTGCGGCGGATATCGCAATCCACATCCGATCCGCGTTCGCCGGGTCCAACACGATGGAGTGCAACGCCATGCCTCCCGCGCCGGGCTGCCACGTCTGACGCGTCGAGTGGTTGCTCAGCGCCTCGTTTTCGCTCCACGTAGCGCCACTGTCGTCCGATCGAAACAGCGCCGCCGGAGCGACACCGCAGTACACGACTCCCGGTTGAGATGTCCCGGCCGGCTGAATCGCCCAGACCCGCTCGATAATCTTCGATTCGCGAAAAAACCACGGGATCGGCTCTTCGCCTTCAACGGCCACCGGGTCGCCCGAAAATCGCGGGGGTTTTGCCGCATCAACCCAGGCGTCCTCAGCGGTGGCCCGGTAACGGACCGCCGGGCCAAACCAGGGGTCATTCACGGTCATGAGCGTCGCGCCCGTCCGTTCGTCGAACACTGCGTGGTTCACTTCCACGCCCGCTGCAAACGGCCCCTCGAGCTTCCAGCCATCGCGTGACGGCCCGCTCGTCAACGAAAACGCGCCCTTGCGCGTCCCGACCAGCAACTGAATCGAAGTCATCCCATGTCCCCCAAGATGTTCGTGTGGACGAGTTTGCCAGACCGTGTCAAGCGCTGCACGCCGTGGGAAGGGGTCAGCCCACGATGCTCAACAGGTTCCCGTCGGGGTCTTTGAACCAACCGAGGCGGGGGCCGCCGGGTATTCGCGCCAGGCCCACGGTGTCCTGCTCCATTTCCGCGTAACGCTCGAACAC
>JANPDX010000790.1:0-1638 GCA_031431695.1 Dehalococcoidia bacterium | reverse complement strand
GCCAGCCTCATCAGCCGCCGCGAAACCCTCGACGAAATCGTCCAGCGCGAGTGTGACGAGGCCCTTTAAGAAGGTTCCGAGCGTAGAACCGCGACCGGCAGGAAGCGGATCCCGGAATCAGCAAGACCGCTCCCGTCTCGCGATTCCAACGATCTCCCGTTACCCTGTCTTTGTGAAAGTCCTCGCAATCGAATCCTCCTGCGATGAAACCGCCGCCGCCGTCATAGAAGATGGGCGAGTGGTTCATTCATCCGTCGTGGCCTCACAGGTCGATCTCCACGCGAAATACGGCGGCATCGTCCCAGAAGTCGCCAGCCGCCAGCACCTGCGCAACATCGTCCCCGTTGTCACCGAGGCGCTCGCGACCGCCGGGCTTACCCTCAACGAAATCGACGCGGTCGCCGCGACCAAAGGTCCCGGCCTCGCCGGTTCGTTGCTCGTCGGCTACAACGCCGCCAAGGCCATCGCCTTTGGCCGCGAACTACCGTTCATCGGCATCAACCACCTTGAGGGCCACATCTACGCCAACTGGCTCGGCGAAGGCCCCGAGCCAGTCTTTCCCGCACTCTGCCTCGTCGTCTCCGGTGGACACACCGACCTCGTCTTCATGCGCTCACACGGCACCTACGAACGCCTCGGAGGCACCCGCGATGACGCCGCCGGCGAGGCCTTCGACAAGGTGGGCCGCCTTCTCGGGCTCCCTTTCCCGGGCGGCCCTCACGTCGCCAAAGTAGCGCTCGAAGGCGGCCCCAGCGCCCTGGCACTGCCACGCGCCTGGATGCACGGCACCTACGACTTCAGCTTTAGCGGCCTGAAAACCGCCGCCCTCCACGCTGTCCGCGAAGAGAAACACACCGTCCCGAACCTCGCCTGGGAGTTCCAGGAAGCCGTCGTCGATGTGCTCTCCGGCAAGACTTCGCGCCTTGCCCGCGAACTCGGCGCGAAAAATGTGCTTGTCGCGGGCGGAGTCGCTGCAAACCTGCGCCTGCGTGAAGAACTGCACCGCCGCTGCCCCGTCCCCGTCTGCATCCCGCCGCCCAAATTTTGCACGGATAACGCCGCCATGATCGGTGCTGTCGCCGGCTACCGCCTCGCCCTCGGCGAACGCAGCCCCCTGGACCAAGACATCTTCACCACAAACAACTGGGCCCGGGTGTGATGCCGCTTCAGGCCAAAGTTCTGGTCAAAACTTCTGACCCAAACTATGCTCGAAGCATGAAACGCGTCCCCATCGCCGAGTTCAAAGCCCACTGCTCCCAGTACATCGATGAACTCGCCCAGGGAGAGATCGTCATCACGAAGCACGGTAAACCGGTTGCGCGCGTGGTGGCTGAGCCAACCGAACCCAAACGGGACATCTGGGAGTTCTACGAGTCGCTCGCTGGAAAGTACCCGGCCCCGCCTGAAGACTTGTCCACTGGCAGGGTGTGGGATGCTCAATCTCGACACTAACATCGTCATTGGTTTCGTCACGAACACGCTGCGCAGAGACGAAGTGGCGGCGTTGGCAAACGATCCGGCGTGGAGCATCTCGGCAATCGTCCTCTGGGAGATCGCGGAGATCTCAAGATCAGGAAAAGTGGCGATCGGCCTCGAAAACCCTGACTTCCTCGCAATGCTCGACCGTATGCACCTGTG
>JANPDX010000789.1:0-3257 GCA_031431695.1 Dehalococcoidia bacterium | reverse complement strand
CGTCGTCGCCGAAGACCTGACCGCCCCGGGCGCCACTGGCTACTCGCCAGTAACCCCGGCCAGCATCTCCGGTGTCACGCCGACCATTGGTGGCGCGACTCAGGTGAACTTCGAGAACGAAACTCGCTTGACGACGCCCATTTGCGTCTCGGGCTGCATACTTATCAACCCAGTCATAAGCCCAACCGCAACCCCAAGCCCGACGGCTACCCCGACTGTGAAGCCGAACGTCAAGGTGGTCGACCCAACGGCGACTCCGACCAAGACGGCGGACACGGCTGGCGCGAAGACCCCGGGACCGGGCCTGCCAACGCCAATCGCCCCGAGCACGGGTGGCGGCGTCCTCGGCGGGACCGCAGGCGGGTTCAACCTCGCCCTCATCCTCGCCGGGCTCCTCGCCCTCACCAGTGGCCTGAGCTTCGTCGCTCTCGGCCGCAACCGCCGCCGCTAAGCCCTCACCCCCGTCCCCCTCTCCCAAGCCTGGGAGAGGGGGAGAACAGACCAGTAGCAGAAGGCCCCGGGAAACCGGGGCCTTCTTGTTGGGTAGGGGTTGGCACTCCCTTCTCCCGCGGACGGGAGAAGGGCCGGGGTTGAGGGTGCGCCGCTGGGACTTCGCGATAGTGGCGCGCACTTGGCACAATCTCCTCGTGGAAGAATCACGGGGGCGAACCTTTCGCCGCAACGTGCCGCTTGCGAAACGGTTACGGCACTCCATGACCTCGTCTGAAGAGTTGCTCTGGGAGCGGCTCAAGGGTAGGCAGTTTCGCGACCTTAAGTTTCGGCGGCAACATCCCCTGGGAAGCCTTGTCCTCGATTTCTATTGCCATGAACTGAAGCTCGGCATCGAGGTGGACGGTGGAGTGCACGGGATTCCGGTGGTCGCGGCGCGCGATATGGCGAGGCAGGAGGCGATTGAGAATGCGGGGATCGTGGTTTTCCGAGTGAGTGCCGCGGATGTCGAAGCGCGCATAGACGAGGTACTGGGGAGCATATCGGCTTTCTTCGACAGTCTTTCCCTCAACCCCTAGCCCCTTCTCCCGCGCGCGGGAGAAGGGGAACGTGCCGACTCGAGGTCGCCCGTAGGGCTGATGCCGTCCCGTTGCCGGACGAACCTCCCGTGGGCCGCGACTCCTGACCTGGCCCTCCTTAACAGTCGGGCCTCGGCGAATGCCCGGTCGGGGCTAACGGCTAACGGCTCCCCGGCTCCCCGGCCTCTTCGAGGACCATTGCCCATTCTGCTTCTGCGTCATCCGCTCCCAGGCGGGCCGCCGCCGAACGCCGCGAGCTTATGCCCGCTTCGACCAGCGAACGCTCGTCGGCGACCTGTCGCGAGCGGTCTATCGGCAGGATTGGCCCCCACTGCATGACCGGGCGCAGGCCCTCGATTTCGAGCCCGCCGAACCGGGCCATCAGCCGCAGCGCCATGGCCGCCCGCTTTTCGTACACGGCCGTGCGGATGCGCTGCTTGCGAAGAACTTTGCGCGCGATGGGGTCGAGTTCGGTGTTGAGCGCTATCCCCGAAAGCCCCTGCGGGTTGTGCCCGAACGCGGTCCGCGGTGACTCGCCGAGGTCATGCATCGCCCGGTAGACCAGGTCGATGTAGTCCTTGTGCAGGGCCACGCCGCCGCCCTTCAGCAAGTCCAGCAGGTAGGCCTTCGCGTTTTCCGGCACTTCCCACACGGCCCCCGGTTCGACGGCGATGTCTTGCGAACCGGTCACGCCTTCGAGCACCGCAATCGGGTTGCCCGAAAGTTCGAGGATCTGGCTCAGCTGGCTGAAGGCGCGGTTCAGCTCGCGGTTCGATTCCACCAGCGGCGGGATGTCGCTCGCGCCCCAGTGCTGCTTGGGTTCGCGCACGTTGGGGAAGAGCACGAAGGGGATGAAGCCGTAGGGGTTCGGCTCCCGAAGCGTCAGTTCGTTCCCGTGCCAGAGTTCGAACTCGCCAGCGGTCCAGTACTCGGTCACCACGTCGTCCGCGTTCGAACCGGATGCGAGCGTGTTGCCCAGGCGGTACTGGCTGGCGACGGCGGTAACCCGTGACGGGTCATCCGGCTCGCGCCAGGCGAAGATGCCCTGCACATCAGGCGCGGTCACACGGGTGGTTTCGGCTACCGCATCCCAGGTGACCTTGTAGCACGCATCGCCGAGAACGGCGCAATCCAGCTCGGTTTCGTAATCGAGTTGCGATAGGCCGTTCGCGCTTTCCATCTGTCGCAGCGCCTGCTCTGCAGCGCGGGCGCGGGACCGTCCATCGGGCGAATCGCCGCCCTCAACCTGTATCGAAGAACCGTTGAGGAGGTAGCTCGTCGTCTTGTCCGCGAAGGCGCGGGCGTAGTTGAAAGTCAGGCGGCGCTCCCCGCGGCGCGAACGGCCAGGCCACTGGCGGCCTTCGTAAAACGCCAGGTTCTCGCGGTAGCGCGCGAGTCGTTCGCGGTCCAACTCGTGTAGTCGCATCGGCAGCGGGGTTTCGGGCGAAACGAAGGCACTCGGCACGTGGCACATCCTCGAGAGTGAAAGTGTCTTCCACCGTTGGGTGGGCGCGAGCGCAACTCCAAGGGGCGGATGTCTCGGGTAGGGGGTAGGGGGTAGGCGATAGGCGATAGGCGGTAGGGGATAGGAGTCGCGGCGCTCAGGCCCGGCGAGGGCCAGTGCCAGAGTAGGCGGTAGGCGCGCCTCCACCCACTCCACGTCCTCGACGGGGAACGGCAAAGGGGCCAGTCTTTCGACCGGCCCCTTTCCGGAGGAGGGCGTGTGCCGTTTGGTGGGAGGCTAGGCCGTCCCGTTCTTCTTGCCCACGAAGGCGTGGACGAAGCCTGCGGCAGAGAGCAGCACGAGGAGCCCGGCTACCCCGTAGCAGACCGTCGCTGCGAGTCCGGCCTTGTCACCGAAGATGCTGAACCCGTAGGTCGTCAGGAGGAGGCCACGGAGGGTCTCGCCTGTTTGCATCGTCGAGCGGAGCGCGGTGGCTCCATCGAGATCCTTTTGCAGGGCAGCAGCTTCGTCGGTCCTCGGCGGGGTAGCAGCCTTTGCAGCTGCGATTTTGGTGCTAAGGCCCGACCTGGTGGCACCGAGGGTCGCGTAGGTGGCGCCTGCCAGGCTCTTGCCTTCAACCGTCGCGTTCGAGGCCGAACGCGCCATGTGCATCGCGATGAAGTACTTGGCGTAGCACTCGGCCTGCTTGCCGGTTTCCATCAGTTTCCCGGCGTTTTCCACCAGGCACTTGGAACCGTCTTTCCATTTGGCGACGTCGCGAAGGT
>JANPDX010000788.1:0-3102 GCA_031431695.1 Dehalococcoidia bacterium | reverse complement strand
GACGGAGACGAACAGGTCATGGTCGGCGAGATCCACGTAGAAACGCTGGTTGTCTAGCTTCTGTATTAGCGATGTCCTCGCCGGGGCACACAGGAGAATGGAACCGCGCACGGCAGTAAGCGGATCGTGACCTGAGCGACGCGGCCTTCGAACTGCCCTCGTCAGGAAGCGATCAGTGGCATCAGTGCCACAGGAATGGAATCGCGCGCGGCAGTAAGCGGATGCTGCCAGACCTGCGATGGCCTGCTACAACCCGTCCCGCTTCTCCCTCCCGGCCTCTCCCTCTACTCTAGAACCACTCCCATTCCGAACCCGCGAGGCCGCCATGTCCGCACTCTCCCGGCTCGACCCCGCCGTCGCGCAGATCATCGCGCACGAGCGCACCCGCCAGGTTGAATCGCTCGAAATGATCGCAAGCGAGAACTACGCGTCAGCGGCGGTCCTCGAAGCCACCGGCTCGGTCTTCACCAACAAGTACGCCGAGGGTTACCCGGGAAAACGCTACTACGCCGGCAACCAGTTCAGCGACGAACTCGAAAACCTGGCTATCGACCGCGCGAAGCAACTCTTTGGCGCCGAACATGCGAATGTCCAGCCCACCAGCGGCGCCGAAGCGAACATGGCCGTCTACCAGGCCTTTGTGAACCCCGGCGACACCATCATGGGAATGGAACTGAGCCAGGGCGGGCACCTCACCCACGGCTCCCCGGTGAACTTTAGCGGCCGCCTCTACAACTTCGTCCCCTACACCGTCGACCGCGAAAGCGAAGTCATCGACATGGCCGTCGTCCGGCGCCTCGCCAACGAGTCGAAGCCGAAAATTATCGTCGCGGGTGCGACCGCCTACCCCCGCGCCATCGATTTCGCCGCCTTCGGGGAAATCGCCCGCGAATCTGGCGCGATGCTCATGGTCGACATGTCACACATCGCGGGGCTCGTTGCCGGTGGCGTCCACATGTCGCCCGTCCCGCATGCCGATGTCATTACCACCACCACCCACAAGACGTTGCGCGGCCCGCGCGGCGCGCTCGCGCTCAGCAAGGTCGAGCACGCCGATGCGCTCGACCGGGGCGTCTTTCCGGGCACGCAGGGTGGCCCCCACCTCCACAGCATCGCCGCCAAGGCGGTCGCGTTCGCCGAAGCGCTCAAACCCGAATTCACGGTCTACGCGAGGCAAATCGTCGCCAACGCGGCCGCCCTCGCCGAAGAACTGATGTCCGGCGGCGTCCGGCTTGTCTCAGGCGGCTCCGATAACCACCTGCTCCTGATCGACTGCAACTCGGTCGATATCAGCGGGCTCAAGGCGCAGAACGCGCTCCAGGGGGCGGGAATTATCACCAACCGCAACACCATCCCCTACGACCAGCGTTCCGCCTACATCACCAGTGGTCTGCGCATGGGCACGCCCGCACTCACCTCGCGGGGCATGGGCACCGAGGACATGAAGCGCGTGGGCAAGTGGATAGTCCGCGTACTGAAAGACCCCGATGGCGATGGCGTCCGCGAAAAGGTGAACGCCGAAGTCGCCGAGTTCGCTCGAGCCTTCCCGGTACCGGGGATTACGGACGCGTAGTTGCGGGCCTTGGTGCCCGCTCGCGGCCATGCCGCCCAACCGGTGTCGGCAACGGCAACCAGGGGTCAGTTGTCCAACACGACTTACAGCGCTGGTTCGGGCGCAACCCCACGCTCTATCAAGTAGGCTTTCCGCTCCGGCTCCGTCATTGCCGCCAGGAAGTCGTCAACGCTGGCCTGAATACCGCGCAGCTTTTCTTTCAGGCGTCCAAGGTCCTTCGCGACGATAAGGATCGGGATTTCGCGTCCGGTCGCTACGAAGCTGCCGTCGTCGCGTTCGTGGATCTCCAGGGTCAGTGGCACCACATACCCGTTCAAATCGAACCTCCAGCGAATTTTCCGCAACAAATGCACGGAAGCGTTCGCTTCGCCTGCCATAGTATCAGCCCGCGCCGACAAAATCGCGGCTTCTACCCCGGCTTCACCGCCCGGAACCGGAACGCACCTTTGCCCTCACGCACGGTTGCATCCACGAACCCGGCGCGCTGCAGGCGCTGGGCGAACGTCGCCGGGTCCACCACCACCATCGTGTCGAACAAATGGTTGAACCGGAACCTCAGGCTCGCTGTCGAATCCGAACCGACGAACGTCGCCCCCGGTTTCAGCACCCGGAACGTCTCCGCTAACAGGCGGTCCTGTAGTGCTGCCGACGGCACGTGGTGAAGCATTGTCATCGAGATCGCTCCACTGAACGTGTGGTCGGCGAAAGGCATTGCCGTTGCGTCGCCCTGCTTCACGGTCACGTTTGTGCCCTGCATCCGCCCACCCAGAGACTCCGCCGGCCGGTCATCGATTTCGATGCAAGTGAGCGACTCGAACTTTCGGCGAAGCACGTTCGTCGCCATCCCGGGCCCCGGACCAATCTCCAGTACGTGCTGGCCGAGGTCGTAGTCGCGCAGCACCCAGGGGATGACGGTCGATTCGAGCGTCGCGCCCCACTCCGCCGAACTACAAAACTTGCGATGGTATCGATTCATCCCATGATCCTATCTCGGTACTCGGTACTCGGTACTCGGCACTCGGCACTCGGCACCGGCACTCGGCACTCGTCACTCGCCATCCGGCACTCGGTGACGTTGAGCCGAACACCGCCGCGTGATACCTTCACTGTTCGCGCCGGGAGCCCGGTCCTTTTTCTTTAGGACAATCCCATCGCCCGGCCTAAGGATCCATGAGGGAATATGAACTGACGGTGGTCTATGACCTGTCCGTCGCCGAAGCGGGAGGCCCGGAGGCCGGCCCGCAGCGAATCACCACACTCGTCGAAGCTCGTGGCGGCAAGATGCTCAAGGTAGATCACTGGGGCCGCCGTCGCATGGCTTACCCGATCAACCGGTCCATCGACGGCGACTACGTCGTCACCCGCGTCGAACTCGACCCCACAACGGTTTCCGCTCTCGAAGCGGCACTCGGCATCGACGAGCGCGTTTACCGCCATCTCGTCGTCCGCGCGGACGAACTGCCACTGCCGCCTCCGCCGCGTGAACCGCGTGAACCTCGCCCGCCCGTGGGCGAAGCGGCGGCTCCCGC
>JANPDX010000787.1:0-7574 GCA_031431695.1 Dehalococcoidia bacterium | reverse complement strand
TACGACACCAGCAGCCTCGACCTGATGCTCTATGGCGCTTCGCCGATGCCCGTTGACCGGCTGATCGCCGCGAAGAACGCGCTTGGTGCGAAGTTGTGCCAGGCCTACGGCATGACCGAGACCAGCCCGTTGCTGACGGCGATGCACCTCGAATGGACCTATTACGAGGGAACCGAAGAACAGGTGAAGCGGCTCGCGAGCTGCGGACGCCAGATTTCCGGCGTGAACGTACGCGTGGTAGACCAGAACACCGGGCTCGACGTGAAGCCCGGCCAGGTGGGCGAGATCATCGCGAGCGGCCCGAACGTGATGAACGGCTACTGGAACCGCCCGGCGGAGACTGCCCAGGCCCTGAAGAATGGCTATATGCACACCGGCGACCTCGCCACCATCGACAGCGAGAACTTCATCTTCATAGTCGACCGGGCAAAGGACATGATCGTTTCCGGCGGCGAGAACGTGTACTGCGCCGAAGTGGAGAACGCGCTCTACGAGCACCCGGACGTGCTCGAAGCGGCGGTCATTGGCATACCGGACGAACGCTGGGGCGAGGCGGTGCTGGCGGTAGTGGTCCCGAAATCGAACACCGACCCAACCGAAGGCGAGATGATAGAGCATTGCCGCGGGCTCATCGCCGGGTACAAATGCCCGAAGAGAGTCGTCTTCCAGAAGGACCCGCTGCCGAAGTCGGGCCCGGGCAAGATCCTGAAAACCGAGTTGCGCAAGCCGTATTGGGAAGGCAAGACGAAGCAGGTGAACTGAGGGGAGGCCGTCTGGCCATTCGCTTGACCATCGCCCGCCGGTTGCCGCTCTGCACCGCGGTGCTCGCGATGTCCGCCGCAACCTGGTTCGCGGCCGCATAGACCTCGCCCTTCGGGGACCGTGATCGAGTCCCTTCTTGCCTCGTAGAAGAGGTCGACCAAGCGTTGGCCAACTTTTGCGAGACCGTTGGGGTCCTCTCGAACGGTAAGGTCGATCTTCACGGCAAGGGTTTCGCCGTGAAGAAAGGTCCTGCCGGGGATGGGGTCAGCGACGCGGTGGTGGCGGGCTGGTAAGTTTTCCATCTGCATCATACGGAGCGGGAGTTGGCGGTGCGTGATGAGGAAGGCTGGCATTGGTCACTCAGTGCGGGACGGGGAGTGTCGTTACGAGCGGTGGTGAAGGGCCGGGAAAGAGGGGAATGGGGAACGGGGAACGGTGGACAGTGGCGAGCCGTCCCGCTTCGCCCATGGAACCAACGCGGGGATGTGACATTGAGTCGCAGGGCCGAACCGCAGAACGTGAAAAACATATTTTCGCGTTTTGTGCGCGTTCGAGCGCGTTCGGAGCGCGTTGTGAGCGCGTTGGCTTCACGTTCCACGTTAGATTCGGAACGTGGGGCGAACGTTGTGCCCTCACCCCCGACCCCTCTCCCGACTCGTGCCTCGCGGGCGAGGGGAGGCCCCCGAGTGGTACCTGTTCGAAGCCTGTTTCGACTTGTTGGGGTAGCCGGTGGGTGGCCGATTTTCCACCTTCTTCCCGTGAATTCCGCTCTTGGCCGGTCAGGTTCGGATCGTGGTGCGCGTAGATTCGAGAATCGAGGCGGCGCTGGGCGCCGCGCAGCGCGCGATCGGGGTCGATGGACGCGCGCAATTTAATTTTCACCTGTTAAGAGGTCGGAACAGGTGAGACTTGTATCGTTTTCCGGGTTAGTCATATCGTTTCCGAATGGGCCCGGTTGGCAATTGCAACTTCGGATCGGTCGTACATTGGGACAGCGTGGTTGGTGGGGGCGGGGAGGTGGAAGGGGTTGTTGGCACGGGGGGATGACCTTCGAACAGAACATTCCCTGCCGGTCGAACCGAATGGACATTCCGCTCGTGAATACGATGGCTACTTCGTGCGGCGCCAAACGAGCATGTGCATCGCTGGCACCGCTGCGCTAAAAATTCAAATTCAACCCGTCTTTTGGAAGCCGCCCAGACTTGAGACCCCAGATATGCGTGAAGCTGCCAGCGGCTTCGGTTCCGACGATCTGGAAGCCCAGTCCTCGCAGTCCCGCCAGAAAGCCATCCAAGTCCGTGAACCGGGAAGTGGCCTCATAAATGTGCAGGTGCCCGTCAAGCTTGAGCGTCCGTTGCGCCTCGCGAAGGTAGTCCGTGAAGTTGCTGCCCATCAGCGAAAGGGAAAACACGGCCACGTCCAGACTGTCGTCGTCGAGAGGAACATGAGCCATATCGCACGCCACCACGTCGTCATTGAGGGCCACGTGGTCGAATCTGTGAACGGTGTGGCGGTCGTTGACCGCAGCCGCCAACAACGCTTCACCGCATCCGAAGTCACCGATGACGTAGCCGGTGCGTGCTTCGCACCAGCGGATCATCTCCTCATACGGGACGACTGACCAGGCCTTTCGGTGCTCTCGATAGAGCGTGTGGTATTGCTGCCACTCCTCGGGATTCTTCTGCAGACGCAGGTGAGTCGTTTCGCTCTTGGACTGATTCCACGAATGGTTCAGCCGCGAGAAGTCGCCATACCGTCGCTGACGGCGCTGAACATCCGTCGGGTCTGTGTCCGGGAGGGGCACGACAAGCGGACGTCGAACGACTTCCTCTATCACGCCGGTCTCAAGCCGAGCCAGCCACGACATGGCGTCCTGATACGCTTGCGCTTCCGAACGCAGATGCCCCTCGGGGACGACCCCGTCCACTGCAGCGTCGGCGATGGACTTCTTGAAGCGCAGCCTTTCCATACGCGAGTCGCACCACGACCAACGCTCGCCACCAACATCGGCGAACGTCAGCGGCAGGACTATCGTTACCGTGGATTCCTTCTGACCCTGCCGGTAAACCCTACCCTTCAGCTGTTCGTATCCTGCCGCCGTCCAGGGCAGCGCGTTGATGATCAAGCGATTGCAGACGTGCTGGAGCCGGTCGACTCCCGTGCCGATGGCGCTTGAGCCAATGAGCACATCGAGGTCACCGTCGATGAACTGCTCAAGGCCGTCCTTGTCCTCACCCGTGTAGAACCCGACTGTCCAGCCGTCGTCAACCAGTGCGTCGCGAAGCATCCGGTCTATCCCGGCGATGTAGTGGGTGTAGATGAGCGTCTTGCGACGAACCTGGCGCCGAATTTCCGGGAGGCGCGCTTTCGTCAGGATCTGTTCCAACTTGAGCGGGCTACCCGAAGAGCCGAGTGCACGGATCTCATCGAGAAACTCGGAGCAATCGACCGGGACGCGGACTTCGTCCTCGACGATGTTGTACTCAGGCATCCACCGAATCCCGAGTCGCACGAGCCGCTGATGCAAGCTCATGCAGTTCGCGATCGTGGTCCGCGTATCGAGGTCGTCGTGGACGACGCCGCTTACCATCTCGATGAGGCTCTTCCCTTCCTGGAGGTTGTTGATCACCGGCGTGGCCGCCATACCAAGAACGTAGAGGTCGGGGCGCATCTCAGCCGCACGCGCCAGCATCGCGACTACGTTGCCGCGACGGAGTGACATATTCTCGAGTGTCCGTTGCTTGGTGTAGTGCACCTCGTCGATGACAACGAAGTCGACCGGGTCGGAATCCAGCAGGCGGGCGACTCTGGATGCTGAATCGGGTTGCTGGAATGCTTCGTAATTGAGGACGAGGTAGCGAGGGCGAGAAGGAAGTGGGTCGTCGGTAAGCGCCGCCCAGTCTGGCTCGAACGTCTTTGTCGCGACGATGCTGTCGGGGTAGGCGGCGAGGATGTCGCGACGCCAGCCATCAACAACACTATTTGGGCAACACACGATCGTTAGGGACGCCCCGATGACACGGCTCGCCAGGATCGCCGAGAGCGTCTTTCCGGCTCCTGTGCCGGACCAGTTCCCAACCCGATGGCGGTCTCGGACGCGGACAGCGATGACCCGCTGCATCAGGTTCGGCTCGGTCAGCCGACCATCAATGCGGAAATCGTAGCCACCAGGGATGTCGAGGTTCCTAGCCTCGCGATACTCATCCAGAAAGGACTGGCGAACGCGTTCTGCGTATTCGTCACCCTCAAAAGCTTCCGCCTGCGCAACCGCACTCCGTTCGTCGAGGAACGCGTGCTTCCACACCTTCGCGGTCGCTGAAGCTACTAGGAAGGCGACGGCCTCATCATCGGCTGAAACCATGAGGTCGCTACCAAGCCCTAGTCCGGCCAGCGCTTCGGCGGTACTTACAACAGGAAGCGCGCTGGCGGCAAGGGTGCGGTCTGGCTCTCTGCCAGTTGGTTCGTCCACCAAGTCTTCGATGGATTTCTCTGTGACAAGCGTTAACGAAGCGTCGATTACGAAGCGGTCTACAAGCGACGGTTCACCTTTCGCGAAAGTCTCTAGCTCGGCGACGGGGAAACGGCCTGTAGTCAGTGCCCGGATGAACGACCGTGACCTCCCCTGAACGTCCAGTAACCCGGATTGCTGGAATAGCACGAAGAGCTCTGCGGACGTGAACGCGTTCATATGTTTCAAAAGGGCACTCACGAATGTACGAACGGAGGCAAGTGTCCAGCCGCTATTGCAGCGAGGGCATCCGCTTCCAGAGCCACTCCTTTGCCCGACCGGAGCTTGCCACTCGTGATCGGCCTGCCGTGAGCACCTCCACCAGACTCTCGTGCCCGATCCCGCCACGACCGTCCCAGGAGTCAATCCTTCGTTCTTGGTCGGGTGCCACTCTTTGGCAATCTCCGGGAACCGAGCCGCCAGCGAATTGGTAACGGAGACGCGCATCCCTGCGCAAAACGGACACGCACGCCCGTCGGACGTGAGGCCCGCGATGCGCTGCTCCCATTCGTGGTCTGAGCCTTCAGCACAACGCCACCAAACTGAGCGTTCCGAAGCAGCGAAAAGGTGATCTGGTCGAAGGGAACCGTTTCGACTCGGGTGCCAGAATTTCGCCACCACATCCGGGTAGCGACTTATTAGCGAGCGACCCAGTGGCGGAATTTGTCTGCGAACCTTGCCGCAAAGTGGACAACTGGAACCTCTAACCCGATACCCAACCGGTTGCTCCCATTCGTGGGCAGGATCCTGGGGACACTGCCACCAGTACTTCTTCGTCGTTCCCACGGAGACTTGATCCGGTGTCACGTGCCCGTTTTTCGTTGGGTGCCATTCAGCCGCGACGGCAGGGGCGAGGGCAGCGAGTGATTGACCGATCGCCAACCGGTTGCCCGCGCAGAACGGACATCCGCTTCCTGCCCGGACTCGGGCTTCGGCTGGGGCCTCCCACTCATGGTCTGGCCCGATCGGGCACTTCCACCATAACTTCGCGTGTGAGCCAGCCGTTACGTCGGCTGGTGTTCGGCCTCCGTTCTTCTCTGGATGCCATTCTGCGACCAGGTCAGGACGCAGGGCTGCGAGGGAATTGCCTGCCGATACCCTGCGATTCGAGCAGAACGGACATCCGCGACCTGACCGAAATCGTTTATCCGCTGTAGCCTCCCACTCGTGTTCGAGGTTGTTTGGGCACTGCCACCAGAACCTCTTCCCTGACCCCGCGACAACCTCGTCTGGTCGCAAGAGTCCGTTCTTCGTTGGATGGAACTGTGCCGCCAAATCAGGACGCAAAGACGCCAGGGAGTTGCTCACCGAGACACGATCCCCCCCGCAGAACGGGCAACCGCCGCCGCGAGCACGTCTGCCAGCCCTAGCCTCCCATTCGTGGGAAGGCTCCTTGCGGCATGCCCACCAGACCTTCTTGGAACTCCCCGCAGCGACGGCGTCGGGCGTGAGGCTACCGTTCTTCGTTGGGTGCCACTCAGCCACAAGGTCGGGACGTTGCGCCGCGATCGAATTAGTGACCGACGCCCGGCGGCCCGCGCAGAACGGACACTTGGTACCGAGCTTCGTCCGTGAGTACAACGAGGCTTGCCACTCGTGGTCTTCAGCGACCGCACACCTCCACCACACCATCAGCTCTCCGGAAGCCGTGACTCGCGAGGGAGTCGACCTGCCGTTCCTCGTCGGATGCCACTGCTCCGCGAGGTCAGGACGCAGTGACGAGAGGGAGTTGGTTACGGAAACGCGAATCCCAAAGCAGAACGGGCACCCTGACCCCTTTCGCGTTCGACTCACAAGCAGCGCGCTCCACTCGTGGTCTGGCCCCTGCGAACATTTCCACCAGAATCGCCCCATCGTCATAGCCACGACGTTGCCCGGCGACACCCCCGGATTCTTCGTCGGATGCCACTGGGCAGCGACCTCTGGGAAGAGGGCGGCGAGGGATTTCTCGAACGGGATGGACTTCGTTGGGGGCGGCATGCTCAGGGTTCGCTCCGATGTCCGCTATGTTAGCGCAGCATCGAGCGACTATGGCGCGGGCGACGAGGTTGGCGGGGATCACCACCTGCCGGCATTCCGTTGGGCGCATAGCGCCGAGCGACCCCGGTGGGTCGCGGCTACCGAGACGAGCGGCCCGCTCCTGTTCCCTGTTCCCTGTTCCCTGTTCCCTTCTCCCTGTCCACCCGTCCCGTATACTTCACAGTCCCATGCAAACCGCACCGACACTGGAAGGCCTGCGCGAAGAGGCGCTGGCGGCGCTCGCTTCGGCTTCGAACGAAGCTGGTCTGGAACAGTGGCGGATTGCGTTTTTTGGACGCCAGGACGGGCGAATGACGGCTCTCCTGAGGTCGATAAAGGACTTGCCGACGAGCGACCGGGCGACGTTCGGGGCAGCGGCGAACCAGCTGAAGCAGGAGCTCGAAGCGTCGCTGGAGGCGCGCCAGCAGGAACTCAAGCAGGCAGCGCTGCACACGCTGAGCACGGCGGCGGCGCTGGATGTGACGCTGCCCGGACGTCCGCAGGTGCTTGGGCGCTTGCACCCGGTGACGCAGACGATGCGCGACTGCCTGAAGGCCTTCGCCGATATGGGTTTCCGCGTGGCTGAAGGTCCAGAAGTGGAGTGGGACCGCTACAACTTCGATGGGGTGCGCATCCCGGAAGACCATCCGGCGCGGGATATGTGGGACACGATCTGGGTGAACACGATCGTCGATGGCAAGCGAAGCATGCTGCTGCGGACGCACACGTCTCCGAACCAGGTACGGGTGCTCGAACGGACGGCTGAGCCGCCGATCCGGGTGGTCGTGCCGGGCAAGTGTTATCGCCAGGAGGCAACCGACGCGACGCATGAGTGGATGCTGACGCAGATCGAGGGGCTGGCGGTGGACGACGGTGTACGGATGACGGACCTGAAGGGCGTGCTCTACGAATGGGCTCGCCAGATGTTCGGGGCGGACCGGAAGATCATCTTCCATCACAGCTACTTCCCGTTCGTCGAGCCGGGCGTGGAGATGGCGATTGACTGCTTTATTTGCCGGGGCAACGGCAGCGATTGCCGGACGTGTCACGGCACCGGCTGGATCGAAATCCTGGGCGCTGGAATGGTGCACCCGGAGATCATCGACCGGGCCGGGTACGACTCATCGAAGGTCACGGGATTCGCGTTCGGCCTTGGCGTCGAACGGGTGGCGCTGTTGCGCTGGGGGATCGAGGACATCCGGAACTTTTACGCGAACGATGTTCGATTTCTGTCGCAGTTTTGAGAAGTCGTTAGCAGCTAGTCGTTAGCCGTTGGAAACCAGGA
>JANPDX010000786.1:0-16100 GCA_031431695.1 Dehalococcoidia bacterium | reverse complement strand
TGGCTCACGGCGGCGTGGCCGAAAGAGTTCGGCGGTCGAGGCGCAACCCAACTCGAACAGCTCATCCTGAAGGAAGAACTCGTTCGTGCTGGCGGGGTGCTTCCCGGCGCCGGTGTGAACCTCGTCGGACCCACGCTCATGGTTCACGGGACGGAAACGCAGCGCCGCGAACACCTGCCGCCGATTGCCGCGGCCGAAGTTCGCTGGTGCCAGGGATTCTCCGAACCAGGCGCGGGCTCTGATCTCGCCTCGTTGCGGACTCGGGCCATCAGAGACGGCGACGAATACGTCATCAACGGCCAGAAGATCTGGACGTCCGGTGCGCACCGGGCGGATTGGATACTGCTCCTCACGCGCACCGCGCCGGAGGCGCCAAAACACCGCGGTATTTCGATGTTCCTGGTAAACATGGCGAGTCCCGGCGTCACCGTGCGGCCGATCCGCCAACTAACCGGTACTGCCGGATTCAACGAAGTCTTCTTCGAAGACGTTCGCGTGCCGGCCGCGAACATGGTCGGCGAAGAGAACCGTGGGTGGTACGCCGCGACAACCACACTCGACTTCGAACGATCCGGTATCGAACGTAACTTCGTGGCCGAGGAAGACTGGCAGCGCATCTTCCGATTCATCCGCTACGATGCCGGGCGGGCGCTGCTCACCGGCCCTTCCGGTGCCGCCCGCCGGCATAGACTGGCCAGCCTCCGGGTGGAGGTCGAGGTAGGACGATGGCTCGCACGGAGAGTTGCGTGGCTTCAAACCAGGGGGCTGGTCCCCAATGCGGAGGCTTCCATGTCGAAGGGTTACAACTCAGAGGTCGGGCAGCGCGTTTCCGAATTCGGCGCGAACGTGTTCGGACTCCCAGGACAACTGCTCGACGGGGGTCCTGCAGCTCTGCACGGGAAGGCGGCGTTCAGGTATCTCGATGCGCGCCGGCTCACTGTCGGACAGGGCACGGCCGAGATCCAGCGCAACATCATTGCGACACGGGGATTGGGCCTGCCTCGTGCCTGAAGAAACCACATCGACCCCCGAAAATAATGGCCCGCTTTCAGGCATCACCGTCCTCGAGTTTGCCCAAGTTATCGCGATCCCGATGTGCGGCCTGGTGCTCGCTGATATGGGCGCCACCGTCATCAAAGTCGAGCCACCGACCGGAGATTCGTCCCGGGCGAACCTCTCGCCGATTCTACCTACCGAGAGTAAGAGCTTCGCGATCTTTAACCGCGGGAAGCAGAGCGTCTGCCTCAACCTCACCAGTCCAGAAGCCAGGCCTGTCCTCGAAGAGCTGGTCCGCAACGCGGATATTGTGCTCATTTCGTTCAAACTGCCCGATGTGCAGCGTTACGGCCTGGACTACGAAACGCTTTCCTCGCTGAATCCGGAGCTGATTTACCTCGAACACGTCCCACTCGGCAAAAGAGGTCCGTACTCCGAGATCGGCGGCTACGACGTCATCGTCCAGGGGCTTTCCGGCATCGGAGCGATCACCGCTGCGCCGGGAGACGCCCCCCGAAACATCAACCCGGCGTACGCGGACCACGCCACGGGATTTATCTCCGCACTCGCGGTGGTCGCCGCTCTCCGCCACCGGGACCTGACCGGCAAGGGGCAACGGGTCGAGACTTCGCTTCTTTCGACGGCGTTGGCCCTTGGTGGAAACATCATTCATTGGTTCGGCGCCACCGACCCGGATGTCTGGGAAGCATTCGGACAGCAGCTTTCGGAGGCGCGCCAGGCTGGCGCGGACTTCGCCGCGCAGCAGCAAATCTACAACCGCACGGCGCGCGCGGGCGGCTTCGCCAATATTTACTTCCGCCACTTCCGGACGAGCGACGGCATCGTCTCCGTGGGGGCGCTTAGTGCTCCACTTGTCCGCCGGTTCCGGGCCGTGACCGGGATCGATGACCCTCGCGCGGACCCGAAATTCGAGTTGGGCACACCCGAAGCGTTCGCGCGATTGACCCGGCTTGTCACCGAAGTCGAGGCCCTCTTTCGCACAAAGACCACCCAAGAATGGATTGCGACGTTCAGGAGTGTTGGCGTCCCAGCCGGGCCGTTCTTGTTCCCCACGGAAATCTTCGACGAGCCGCAAATCGTGGAAAACGACTACGTTATCGAGCTTGAACACCCGCTGTTCGGGCCCTACAAAACGTTCGCCCCGCCGTTTCGGATGGACGCCACGCCCGTGATGCCCCGAGCGGCATCGCCCCTGCTTGACGCGGACACGGACCGCGTACTGCAGGAGATGGGCTTTGGCGCCAGCCGGGTGGCGGAACTCCGCCGGGTGGGCGCAATCGGGTCCTCGGGCGTAATCGACGAGGACTGACAAGGAAGTCGGACGGGGAGGATAGGCCGCGTGGACACGAATCCCGACGGGATGCAAGAGATCGAATGGGTCCGCGATGGCGCGACCGTACGGCTGGTCCTCAACCGGCCCGAGCGGAGAAACGCCATCACGAGGACGATGCTTTCCGAATTGCTGTGGGCCGTGGAGGCCTGTGCCACGGACGACTCAGTGCGGGTCGTCGTCATCCAGGGAGCGGGCAAAGGGTTCTGCGCGGGCGATGAACTTCGCGGCATGGGCGACGTTCCCGCCGGCTTTCCGTTTCGTCCCGAAGCGCCGGTTACGCATGCCGCGCTGCAGGCGGCGCTCAGGGAGATGCCCAAACCAACGATCGCGGCGATTCACGGGTTCGCCTTCGGCGTCGGATTGGACCTGGCGATGGCCTGCGACTTTCGGGTGGCGGCGGATGACGCGCAACTCCGAGACCAGCGCGTCATCGAACGGGGCATGCACGCCGTCACTGGATGCGCCTGGTTTCAACCGCGAGCTATCGGCATCACGCGCGCTTTGGAGTTCCTCATCCTCGGCCGTCCGTACAACGGCACGGAAGCCGCTGCCGCCGGGATGGTGACGACCGCTGTTCCAGCAAACGAATTCGATGCGGCCGTTTTGGAGATGGCGCACCGGCTGGCGGTCGCACCCACACGGGCTATCGGACTGATGAAACGCCAGGTCTACGAAGGTCTCGCCATGAGCCACGCGCAATTCATGGCGTTCGCCGCGCCGCTGATACGCGACGTTGTGATTGAGGACCGCGCGGAGGGCGTCCAGGCCTTTCTGGAGCGGCGACCGCCGAACTTCACGGGTCGCTAGACGGGGTGTGTGCTGGACCTCGGTGCGGAATCAATTGCGCAATGCGGATCGCTTGACTCGGAACGTGCATCTCCCGCTAGAATTGCAAACGTTTCCGCAGACTGGACTGCCGAACCTCCGTTGCTGAATTGGACGTGCAAAATCGGCGGCTGGCACCAGAGATAAGCGACTGCCTCTTACCGGCGCCCGAGTCCTCAGGAGGGACACGAATGGAACCCACGGAAGACCTCATCCGAATCGAGATGCGCGAGGGTTGGGCAGAGGTCATCCTGAATCGGCCGGGCCGTCGCAACGCATTGGTTGGTCCGCAGCTGGAACAATTGACGGGCGCCCTGCGAAGCCTTGCGACCGATTCCGGAGTGGCCGTCATCGTTTTTCGCGGAGAGGGCGGTGCCTTCTGTTCGGGCCACGACCTGAAGGAGTTGCAGGCTGTCCCGCCTCCTCCCTGGGCTACCTCGCTGGCAGCTATTTTCCGCGAAACCAACATTGCGCTCTTCGAGTTCCCGAAGCCGATCGTTGGCGCGCTCGAACGATTCGCGATCAACGCCGGAGCGGCACTCGCGCTTTCCTGTGACATCCTTATCGCGGGAGAATCGGCCTTCCTCCAGGTCGGCGAAATCCAGCAGGGCGCCGCCATCGCGAACAACGCGGCCTGGCTGCGATTGCGGACGGGCGAAGCGGTGACTTCGCGCATCACGCTCTACGGCGACCGGGTCCCGGCTGCAGAACTCCACCGTCTTGGGCTAGTCGCGGAAGTCGTGCCTGATTCCGACGTGGTTTCCCGCGCAAACGCCATCGCCCAACGGTTGGCCGGATTTCCCGCCGGCGCCCCCGCTCGCCACAAAGCGGATGTGCGCGCCCAATCAGGCATCACCGACGCTCACCAATGGTTCAGAGCGCAGTCCAGCAACGTCTTGCTCAGCGCGGGCCGTGTGAGCGACTGAAGGAGGGACGGTTTCTCATGGACGACATCGAAGCCCAGGAAGTGATGGCTCGCTTCGGCAGGGCCTACTTCAGCAAGCAGGCGGAGCAAGTCGCTGACGTGATCACCGAAGATGCCGAGTGGCACTTCGCCTTTGGACCAGATGCACCGGACGGACGCGTGCGGCGCGGCGTGGCCGGGTTCATGCAAGGGACCGCCGAGAACGATGCATTGTTCGAACGGCTCAGGTTCGACAACGTCGTAATCCGCGGCGTGGGCGCCGACCAGATCGTGATGACGTACCTGGCGGATGGTAGACACCGGGGAGGTGAGTCTTTCGCGCTCCGCGGTATCGAGTTGATAAGCGTCCAGGACGGGCGGATCCACCGCAAGGACGTGTTCTGGAAACAATTCACGGCCTGAACGGCCCGGAACCAGGTCCGCGGCGGCATCGGTTAGCCGGTTTCGGGCCGCTAAGGCTCAACTGTGTCGAGCAGCAGAATCAGTTCGAGTACCAGCCCGGCATTGAGCGCGACCGCTTCCGCATCGATGGCCCGCGGCCATCGGTCCTCGGTGGAATGAAAGAGCGAGAAGCCCCTTCCGACGAGCGACACGTACTTCCCACCGGCGCCAGCGACGACGACTGCTTCGCCGCCCGGAGGCTGGGGCGTGACAACAAATTCCGGCTGAAGGAGGGAGTTGAGTTTCGTCCGTTCCAAATCCTCGATGGTGCGCAGCAGCGACTCATCTGGAGAGCGCACTACCGTCGGTGATTCAAGCGCGCCGATGTTTGCCCCGAGGTGAATCCAGAGCAGCGCGTCCGGCGCGAGACCGGGGTCGTGATCGAGATAGCGCTGGATGCCGACGAAGCCAAGCTCGTGGCCGGTTGTCGCCAGAAAGACGGTATCGCGCTTCAGGCCCAGTGCGCGCACGTGACGCGCGACTTCGAGCCAGACAGCGATCCCTCCACCCCGTTCTCCGGCGCAGTTCCACCAGCCACTCCTTGGCGTAAGCACTACCACCGGCGGCAAAGAGGGCTGAGATCCTGAGATGCGGGCAGCGACATTCGAGGCGGTGACTTCCGAGCGCGTGGCGCCGCAGCTAGCGTTTATCGCCACGCCTTGCGCTTTGAGTGCGTTGAGTCGTTCCCACGCCGAGGCGGGCACCTGGATCGTCGGCGCTCCCCGCGGGTCGTCGTAGTGCCAGGCGTTGCGCAGCGTCAGCCCCGTGGGCGTGCCCTCGACGGCTGCGACGACCGCCTTCCACGGCTGCTCACGCAACGAGTCGAGCAGGGCGCTCTGGCCGTGCTGATCGATGCGCACAAGGGCGATGCTCGCTATGCCGGGCGAATCGCTTAAGACACCGGTAATGGTCGTCCCCGGCGGTGGTAGCAGCCCGTCGGGCATCGGTTGTCCAACGACCTGCCAGTCGCCGGCCCACACTCGGCAGGGATCGGCGTCAACCCTTGTGAAAGGAAAGGGTTCGAGTTCAGCGGCCACGCCCCGGGCGTGCATCTCGCGGACCAGCCACTCTCCAGAATCGTTATCGACAGCCGACCCGGTCCTGTGCCAGCCCTGCTGGTCGTAGGCGCGGACAATCTCACTGCAATGGGCTGCCGATATCATCCCGCCCCCTCAACGGCGCCCGATTCGATAAGGCGAGCGGCCTCCGAATCCGAGTACCCGGCCTCCCGCAGGATTTCGACGGTGTGCTGCCCGGCGAGGGGCGCAGCCCCAACGGGAGCGCTGGCGGCATCCGAGAAGAACAGTGGCGATGAGACGGTCCGCAGGGCGCCCGTCATCGGATCTGGAACCTCCACGACCATCCCGCGTTCCGCGAAGTACGGGTGCTCGACGGCTTCGCGCATCGACCGCATGACTCCGTAGGGCGCTCCGGCGGCGGAAAGCGCCGCTTCCGCTTCATCAACCGTGCAGGTGGCCACCCAGTCTTCGAGCATGCGCTCGGCCTCGGCCCTGTCTCCCGGCAACGGCACGTGCGGACAGCCCATGGCGCGTGCCAGGCGTGACCAGTTCTTATCCGCACCGAGGTTTATCGCGAGGTGGCCGTCCTTGGCGCGTTGAAGCCCATGCCGGAACGGGACCCAGGGGGCATCCACCGGAGCAGAGAGGGCCGGGGCCGCCGCCTCCGCGAGGAAGGCCAGTTGGCTATCCATCAGGGAGATATCGATCGATTGCCCCGCACCCGTCCGCTCCCGGTCGTAAAGCGCCGCGACGATGGCGGTGCAGGCGTTCATGCCAGTGGCGATGTCCGCCACCGTCACCCCTGGGGCGAAGGGCGGGCCGCTGCCCTGTGCTTGCTGTTGAACCCAGAGCCAGCCGGCCTCCGCATGGGCGGTCGCTCCGAACGCGCCGCGGCCTGCAAAGGAGGTGTCAGGCCCAAACCCGCTGATGGAGGTGTAGATCAACCGTGGGTTCAAAGGGCGGAGTGTTTCGTAGCCCAGGCCCAGGTCCGCCAGCGCGCCGGGGCGGTAGTTCTGGACGAGCACATCGGCCTTCGTCGCCAGGTCCAGCGCTATTCGAAGTCCCTCTGGATTCTTGAGATCGATGACGATCGAGCGCTTTCCGATGTTCTGGGCAAGGGGCCCCGCGCTGCGCCTCGGCTGGCTCCCACGCCCGGCCGGCGCGGGAGGATCGATCTTCGTGACCTCCGCTCCCAGGTCGGCGAGCATGCGTGTGCAATACGGCCCGGCCACAATCTGGGTCAGGTCCAGCACGCGAATGCCGGCCAGGATTCGCCGCATCATCCGCGGCCGCGCCGGCCGGTCATGAGGAGACATCCTCTTCCTGGGTCCCTGGCTGCGGGCCGCGAGGGACCGGGCCAATTGAGCCACGCATCACGAACTCCGAGGGCCGTGGCGGGCTATCAACGAATGCTTTGCCTTCGATGCGGGCGATCAGCCGTTCGAGGGTGCGCCTTGCTACCGCCGCATAATCGTCGCGGATCACCGAGAGTGGCGGCCCATACCCTCGGTGCCACTGGGAGTCGCCAAAGCAGAGGACCGACACATCCTGGGGGATGCGCAATCCCGCGGACTGGACGCCTTCCAGAATGAACGGCGTGCTCCGGCCGTTACCCGAGATAATGGCGGTCGGCGGGTTTTGCCCGGCCGCGAGGTTTTGTACTTCGGCAACGGAATCGCTGGGATCGGAAAGTAAGACGGTTACGACATCCGAACGGTCAATCCCCGATTCGACCAGGATATCCTCCATTAGCTGGTTTCGGGCGCGTCCCAGCGGCGTAGTCGATTGGGCAAGCACGAAAACCGCGAACCTTCGGTGTCCCAGGCTTACCAGCCGGCGGCAACCGATAGTGGCGCCAACCGCGTCGGAAGTGGTCTCGCGGTATGGGTTAAAGGCGGTTCCGACAGGCGCACGGAGCGTGGATTCTCCGATTCGCGGCTCAACTGGTACGCCGGATCGCTCGAACTCGAGCAGTGTCTTCGTAGTCGGCAGTATTCCTCTGCCTATGGCCAGGCCGTCGATCCGAAAGTCACGCATCCTGCCCAGTTCGGCATCCTGGATTTCGGCCGAACCCTGGCCATCGGCCACAAGCACGGTATAGCCGAGATCGAAGGCGGCGCGCACTGTCGCCTGCAGATGATCGTAGGCGATGGGATTATCGAGGTTTGGCGCCAGAAGTCCGATGGTGCCGGTCTTTGTCGACCGCAACGATTGCGCCGATCGACTCGGACGGTAGGACAGGGAGTCAGCAATTCGACGCACGCGTTCGCGCGTTGCCGCGCTCACCCGGGGCTCCCCGGTCAGGGACCGGGAGACGGTAGAGGTGGACACACCCGCCATACGCGCCACGTCGTGGATCGTGGGCGGCGCCTTCCGGCTCGGCCCATCGTGAAGTCCCGTTGGCACCCTCGTTCCGCCCCTATCCATGTCCAGGCATATCCGCTCCCGCCACCGCCAGCGCACTGGCGCGTCGAATGCCGGCGACCAGTTCCATGCTCGCTCGCGCTTCCTCAACGAAACGATTCATCACCTCGGCCACCGTGGTTTCCTCTCGGAACCAGGCAATGCCCTGGCCCAAACCCGAACCAAGCAGCGGCTCGATTTCGTAGCGGTCAATAGCACCGAGGAGGTCTCCCACGAGGATATCCTGGAGCGGCATCTTCAACGGCGATGGCGCGTCTGGAGCCTCCCACTCGTCCGTGTATGCGGTGCGAAGCTGGCGGTTGGTCTTGCCGCTCTTTGCCCTTGTGATAACCGTGTCCTCGGAACCTGCTGCCAGGAGCTTGGGCATGAGTTTCCCTGGCGTGTGCGCCTCCTTCGTGACAAGCCAGGCCGTGCCTACCCAAACCCCAACCGCTCCGAGCGCGAGCGCCGCCACGATGTGGTCTCCCGTTGCGACCCCGCCAGCCGCCAGCACCGGCACGGTTCCCGCGATTCGGGTGATCTGAGGGACCAACGAGAACGTTCCGATTGGGCCGGTGTGCGCACCGGAATCGTGGCCCTGCGCTACGAGAATGTCCGCACCCTGTTCGAGTGCGCGGCGGGCGTGTTTTGGCGAACCGACAAGGGCAAGGACGCGCTTCCCGGACGCTTTTGCCGCGGCGATGAATTCGGGCGGGCTGCCGATGCCCATGGCGAAGATATCTACGTCAGACGCAAGGACGACATCCGTCTGCCGCCGCGCCGTTTCGTCCGATCGGACGAAACGCGATCGTGGCCCCGAGTTTCCGTCTCGCGGGACCTGGTACTTCTCGAAGAGGTGGTCGACAAAGGCCACATGTTCTACTGGTAGCCGGGCCTCGATCTCCTCGCGATTGTTCCGTTCAGGCATGCCCTGCGGAAGCACAAGGTCGACGCCGAAGGGGCGCGCACCAATCCGTTCGCGGATTTCGAGAAGCGCTGCCCGAATCTCCTCCGGGAACATCCGCGTCGCCCCATAGACCCCGACGCCTCCCGCAAGGCAAACCTCGACGACAACATCGACGCTGTGGCTGAAGGCGAAGATCGGGTGCTCAACACCAAGCACATCGCAGATAACCGTATGGATCGGCGAGCGGGCCATGCTTGTTCCCCCCGTTTGCGGAAACATTTGCACACACGCCACGATCTGACAAGCGCAGTCCACCGAGGGTCACTCGAATACGAATGCACGGGCAGTGGTTGGCGATGCTACGGTTCGAGGTATTGACGAATGCACGCTTTCACCGTAAAAAGCGCACACGTTACCGCATCGCGGTGACCATAGGAGGGACACGCCCGAATGGACATTGAGAAGCAGGGATTCGATGCGCGGCTGGGGCGGAGGAAGTTGCTGACCGGGTCTGTCGCAGCGGGCGTCGGCCTCGCCGGCCTCGCGTTGGCGGGATGCGGCGACGACGACGATAGCAACGCTGACGCTACGTCGCCCGCGAACAGCACACCCTCCGTAAAAGTGCCGAAGCGTGGGGGCACCCTGGTAGTCGATTCCGGCGAGCCCGCGCCCGACGCGCTGGTCTATGCCTTCAATGCAAACAACTTCTACCTGCGTTGGGCAATCTGGGACGGCCTCATCATCCAGGGCGCCGACAATCGCCCACGACTGGCGCTCGCCGAAGTTTTCGAAATGAAGCCGGACTTCACCGGTGTCCACATCAAACTTCGCGCCGGCCTGCAGTTTCACGACGGCCGCGCGCTGACGGCGGACGACGTTCGGTTCAGCATCGAGACCTTCCGCGCCGATACCACTACCAGCCAGTTGAAGAATCCGGGCAAGCTCATCAGCGCCATTAAGATCGTCGATCCGCTGACATTGGACATCACGTTCTCCGCGCCGCGCCCGTTCATGGAAGACTACTTCGCGTTGCTCCCCATCGTTGATGAGAAGACCGTCGCCCAGGCTCCACAAATGAAGGTGCTCAACGGGGCGGGCCCGTTCAAGTTCGTTTCCTACACCCCGAACCAGGGCTATGTGCTGGAACGTAATCCCAACTATTGGGACGCGGGCAAACCCTACATCGACAAGATCCAGGGCCGAATCTATTCAGACGAGCAGGCCCGCACACTCGCCCTCCAGTCTGGCGAACTGATGCACGCCAGCCAGGTCACGCCGGCCATGGTGAAGAACCTCAAGTCGAGCAAAGACATCGTCATCGGTGACGGGGGCATCGGCGGCTCTTGGTACGCGGGCCTGGTTGTGGACTACCCGGCACTCAAGGACACGAGGGTGCGCCAGGCACTGTCCCTCGCGATTGACCGCACCCGCATCGCCAAGGAGTGGGGCGAAGGGGTGATTCAGCCGCAGGTTCTGCCCTGGCCGAAGGAATCGCCCGCATACATTCCGGAAGACGAGGCCCTGTTGAAATACGAACCCGACCGGGCAAAGGCGTTGCTGAAGCAGGCCGGCGCGGAGGGAATGACCATCCCGATGGACATCGGCCAGAGCAGGGAGGGCCTCGCCCAATTTGTCCAGGACGACTGGAAAGCCATTGGCGTCAACGCCCAACTGAACGTGAGCGAGTATTCGGCCTACCTGGAACGGTTCCGCACCAGGAAGGTCGAGGCGATGTTCGTTTCGCCATTCGGCTTCTCCGATAACATGCACCCCGCGACCTTCTTCGATTTCGCCCAACCCGTCCGAATCCCGAACGCATCTCACTACCAGCCCGATGCGTACAAGGCCCTGCTTGCGAAGCTCGCCGAAACCGATCCCCGGTCGGCGGCGGGAAAAGAGTTACTGCACCAGTGGAACAAGCTCTATCTCGTCGATGACCCGTGGATGGCGCCGCTTGCGCCGAACAACACCTTCTTCGCGATGCGCAAGCAAGTCATCGCCCCTCCCGATGGAGCGCGTGACGCTCCTCCACTCTCCGAGTTCTGGATAGACGCCTAGTTCTCCGGTTGTCCTTGAAACTGAGGGGTACGCATGCTAGTCCACGTCCTGCGACGGCTGCTCCAGTCCCTGCCGGTGTTGTTGTTCGCGAGTATCTTCGTGTTCAGCATCCTCCAGATGGTTCCGGGCGACCCGGCAACGAACCTTGCCGGGCCGGATGCCTCCGATGAGGACGTCGAGATCATCCGCAAACGGCTCGGCCTTGATAGGTCGGTCCCTGAGCAGTACATGTCGTGGGTGGGGAATGCTCTGACCGGCGATCTGGGGACTTCGTTCCGAAGCAGCCGGCCCGTAACCGAACTCCTCCGCAGCGCGCTGACGCCCACGCTCGAATTGACGCTGGTGGCGTTCACCATCGAGCTCGTTGTCGGCACGATCCTTGGAGTCATGGCAGGGACGCGCCTGCGTTCCGCCTGGGACTGGGGCCTTTCGGCCTTCACCATGGCGGGCATCGCCATCCCCCATTTTGTCCTGGGCCTTGTGTTGCTGTACTTCGTGAGCTTTCGGCTCGGGTGGTTACCAGTTGGAGGCCGCGTCCCGCTGACCGAGGACCCAATCGAGGGTCTGCGCTATCTCATACTCCCGGCGCTCGTCCTCGGTGTGACCGGCGCGGCGGTGCTGGCCCGGTTCGTCAGGACCTCGATCGCCCAGGTCATGAACCAGGACTACATCCGGACGGCGCGCGCCAAAGGACTCCGCGGGCGATCAGTGGTCATCCACCATGCCCTGCGCAACGGCCTCGTCCCCATCGTCACCGTCATAGCACTGCAGTTCGCTGCCCTGCTCACTGGCTCGGTCGTTGTCGAGAACGTTTTCTCACGCCCCGGTGTCGGCCGGCTGGTCGTCGGAGCAATCCAGGCGCGGGACTACCCCGTAGTCCAGGGCGTATTGCTGTTCCTGGTTTTTGGTTTCATCGTCATCAATCTCGCCGCCGACATCATGTACGGCGTGCTCGACCCGCGGATCAGGGTTCACTAGATGCAAAAAACCACGAGTCTGCCACAGGCGCTTGAACTCAGGCGAAACTCGCGCACCCGCGATTCGCTGTTCCTTACCACGCTCCTCGAGACCGTCCGCAACCCAATGGGCGCCATTGGCCTGTTCATCGTCCTGGCCCTCGTGGTCGTCGGCTTCGCCGCGCCCTTCATCGCCCCCTACGACCCCGTGGACCAGATCCGCGGCCATCGGCTCGAAGGGCCCTCGATGGAGTTTTGGTTCGGCACCGACGAGTTCAGCCGGGACATCTTCAGCAGGACCATCTACGGGCTTCGCGCATCCCTGCTCGTGAGCATCTTCGCCATTGGGTTCTTCGGCGCCCTGGGCACAATCGCTGGCTTCATGGCGGGTTACTTCCGCGGCTTGCTCGATACCATCCTCATGCGATTCGTGGACAGCATGCTCGCGTTCCCCGGCCTGCTCCTGGCCATCGCCATCCTCGCGGCACTGGGCGCCGGCATCCAGAACGTCGCACTGGCTATCGGCATTGGTTCATTTCCTCGATTCGCGAGGATCGGCCGGGCCCAGATGCTGTCCGAGGGCAGCCGTGACTACGTGATGGCCGCGCGAGTCACCTGCGCCGGCGAGTTGCGAATCATCTTCCGCCACGTCGCCATCAACGCACTCCCGCCGTTGCTCGTTCAGGGCGCGCTCTCCATGGCTGGCGCCATACTCATCGAGGCGAGCCTCGGCTACCTCGGGCTGGGTACGGAGCCCCCCCAGCCGTCGCTTGGAAACCTGATTAACGGCGCCCGTGCCCACCTCGACCAGTGGAGCTACTTCGCCTTCCCGGGCACAATCCTCGCTCTCTTCCTGGTGGGACTCAACATGCTGGCCGACGCCACGAATGAAGCGATGGACCCCCATCGAAGGCGGCGATAGCCCATGGCCGGGCCATTCCGAAGGGCCTGGCGGGTCCTCAATGAATGAGGAGTTCTCCGCCTGATGGACTTTCACTTCACTCCCGAGCACGAAAACTTCAGGGCTGATGTGCGGGCGTTCCTCGAACGCACGCTTACACCTGACTTCTGGGACCGTCACCGTGAGAAGGGCGGCGGCAGTTCCTCGCCCGAGTTCAGTCAGGCTGCGGGACGAGAAGGAATGCTCGCAATCGCCTGGCCGGAAGAATACGGCGGCCGCGGCAAGGGCTTCTTTGAACAGATGATTTATATGGAGGAGATGGTGCTGGCCGGCGCCCCAATGGAGCACCATCGTCGGGCAGTCCAGCAAGTCGGACCGTCGATAATGCTCTTCGGTACGGACGAGCAGAAGCGCGAGTACCTCCCGCGAGTCGCTTCGGGCGAGATTTCGTTTGCTATGGGGCTCTCCGAACCCGATGCAGGCTCGGACCTCGCATCAGCCTCGACCCTCGCGCTGAAACAGGGTGACGACTACCTCGTCAGCGGGCGGAAACGGTTCACGAGCGGAGCGCACTATTCCGACTTTCTCTGGACGGTCACGCGGACGGATCAGTCTGCTCCAAAACACCGGGGGATCTCCATGCTCATCGTCCCGCTCGATGCAACGGGAGTGCGGGTTGAGCCGTTGATCGACCTCCAGGGTCGTCACCACTTCAATGAGGTCTTCTTGGATCACGTCCGGGTGCCGGCGAAGAACCTCGTCGGCGAGGAGAACCGTGGCTGGTACGTGAACGCGGCAACCTTGGACTTCGAGCGTTCCGGTATTGCCCGCTACGCGTTTCTGCGCCGAACTCTCGACCGCGCGTTGGACGAAGCTCAGACGACCCAGCCCGGCTCAACGCCTCCGCCGACTGCGGGGGCGGGCCGGGATAGATTGGCTTCCGCGGCGATCCGCGCCGAAGTAGGGAAGCTGCTCTCGTATCGCGTCACTGGTCTCCAGAGTGCCGGTTCTTTGCCGAACTACGAGGTCTCCATCGCCAAGCTCACGGTCACCGAGACCATTCAGCAGGTAACCAACGCGGCAGTCCATATGCGCGGCATGCATGGCCAGCTTGCGCAGGAAAACCAGGACGACGCGGAAGATGCGCCGCAGATGGAATGGGGCTCGCTCTACCTGGATTCGCTTCGGCACACGATTGGCCAGGGCTCTGCCGAGATCCAGCGCAACGTCGTCGCCAACCGCGGGCTTGGGCTTCCACGCGGCTAAACCGATTGAGTAATCCCTGCTATGAGACGTCCGCCTCCCATTTATAGGCACGCCTTGCGTTATTGGCGAAGAATCCCTGCTGCACTGACGGTCGTAGCCCCAACTCTTCAAGTTCGCTTCGTGCGCGGGTCCAGTCGAGGGTCGGGTACTCGGTCCCGAACATCATCTTGTCTTTGCCTCGGGTGTTAATGAACTGCACAAATTCGGGAGTCCAGTGCTTCGGGGCAACGGACGTACATGCCATGTAGACGTTCTCCCAGTGCGCGATGACCGAGCAGACTTCGGAAATCCAGGGTTGCCCGCAATGCGTCATGATCAAACGCAGTTCGGGGAAGTGGAACGCGACTTCATCGAAATACATCGGGTTTTGTACCCAGCCGGGCATCCGCGGCCCGGGCATGCCCGCATTCATGCTTACCGCGATATCCAGTTCGATCGCTTTAACATAGAACGGCCAGTAAGCGCGGTCCGTCGGCGGCAGCGTGTAGCGAAACGGCGGTATTCGGAGGCAGCGGACTCCGTGCTTGTCGTGATACTCGATGACGCGCCGCACTTCGGCCATGCCTTTTGTCGGGTCCACGATCATCGCGGGAAGGATCTTGGCCGGGAATTGGCGATGGGCCTCTCCAACCCACTCAGCGTGAGCCGGATTCATGATCGAGACGACCGCCGCACCAATGTCGGCCGCGCCGAGTAGGGCAACTAAGTCGGCCGGTTCGCGAATCAACCGACGTTCGCCGATATCCTTGAAGAGGTACCCAAGGGCTCCGCCATCACCGTCACTGAGAAAGCTCGAATTAACGAGCGAGTCGATCGCGCGAACGCTCATCTGCTCGTCCTATCCTTGCGAACTCTCGACAATCTCGTGGTCATTCGGCTGCCTTTTCGGAAGCTGCCGCGAAGGTCAGAGATGCGGCTTTGGCGGCATCGATCAGGCGGTCTTCGAAAGCGTAGTCGAAGCTCCCGCCAAAGGCTGGAGACACGGAGGGCCCGAAGTCCGGGTGTTCGAACAACCAGCGCGCGGTCGCCCTCGTTGCGATCTCCACGTCGACCACGTCGGCATAGCCAAGGATGTTCTTCGCCTTCGACATATCCAGCACGAGATTGGACTTGTCCGCGAGTGGGTACAGGCCCCGGCTGAATTGTCCCGGCACACCGGCGAAATCCATGTCCGCGCCCAGTTCATCGACGATGGCTTCGGCCACGCCCCTGGCCGTCATCACGCGTGTATCCCCTGCGTTGAACGCATGGCCCGCAGCAGCCGGCACTGTGCTCGCGAGATAGACCAGCAGGGCGAGGTTCTCGACGTACCCGCGCTGAAAACAGGTGAGGCCATCATGAGGAAGCACCATCCACCGGCGCCCATCGATGATGCGTTTTACCACCGCCCATTCGTGTGCGAGGTGTCCGCGCGGGCCGTAGACACCGGGGTAGCGGACGACGACCGCCTCGAAGTCGCCTGCGGCATGCTGGCCGAACAGTTGGTCCTCGCCCGCCGCGACCTTTCCTGTGTAGTTGCTCGCGTCGTACTGGCGAGGTGCACCTTCGGGAACAGGAAGAGGGATGTTGCCCGTCGGCGTCGGCTTCATAGTGCCCAGGTAAACCGGTTGGCCGGTGATCCCTACCAGGCGTCTAACTTTCCCGGCAAGTTCCTCCGCGAGCGAACGCAACCGGCCCGAAGTACAAATGGCGACATCCCACGAGCGACCCGCGAATGCCTGCCGGATCGCCTCCGGCTCCCGCGAATCGGCGTGGATATGCTCCGTTTCGGATTCGAATTCGACTTCGTGCGCGCCGCTATGGAAGACGGTGACAGAGTCGCCGGCTCGTAGATGACGATTGACGATTGGTAGCCCCGACGGACCCGTACCGCCCACCACCAGCACTCGTTGGCCCATGCATCACTCCCGGTTGGCGTGTGCCTTGGAACTATAACGGGGATGGCAGCGTACGACGAAGCAAGCGTCGGTTCCGTCGGGAAGGTCTTGGGATCAGCGGCGACCACCGTGCTGTTCGCGTCGGAAGGTCTGGCATCCGTGGAGTCTTGCC
>JANPDX010000785.1:0-1820 GCA_031431695.1 Dehalococcoidia bacterium | reverse complement strand
GCCCGCGAAACACCTCGAACTGGCCGTTCTCATTCAAACCATTAGGAGAATCACCCGATGCCTAACCGACCACAACCGCATTTCCCCGAGCCCGATACGAAGCACTACTGGGATGGTGCCAAAGAGGGCGAGCTGCGCTACCAGACCTGCGATGGCTGCAAAGCCGTGAACTTCTATCCCACGGCCCACTGCCAGGCCTGCGGCGGCCTGAAGCTCACCTGGCGCGCTTCGAACGGCGACGGCGCGGTCTACACGTTTTCGGTCGTGATGCAAAACCGCATTCCGGGCTTCCAGGAACTCGGCGCCTATGCGATCGCCTATGTTGACCTTGACGAAGGCTTCCGCATGCTTACCAACGTCATGGTCGATGGCGACCCAACCGCGCTGGTGAAGATAGGCCAGCGCGTTCGGGTCGAGTTCGAGAAGCAGGACAGCGGTGAGTACCCGGTGCCTGTCTTCCGGCCGATCTGACCCGCCCGTTCGATTCGACCCACAAGCTCACTCAGGAGAAGAGAATGCCCGTCAACCCGCAGGCTCAGGTTGTCCTCGACATGATGGCGGCTGCCGGATTCGAACTCGGAGGCGATCCCGTTGCCCTCCGAGCGATGATGGCGCTCGCGCCACGGCCCGAGGGCGAGCCGGTCGCCCTTGTCGAAGACCGAGTGATCGACGCCGCCGGCGAGTCGATCCCCGTGCGCATCTACCGGCCCTCGAAAGACGGCGCCGTTCGTCCGGTCCTGGTCTGGTTCCATGGTGGTGGTTGGGTGATCGGAAGCCTCGATGGCGCGGACTTCGGCTGCCGGTTGCTGGCCAACGAGAGCGGATGCGTCGTCGTGTCCGTCGATTACCGGCTGGCGCCGGAGAGTAAGTTCCCGGCAGCGGCCGATGATTGCTTTGCGGTCACGAAGTGGGTTGCCGAGCACGCCGCCGAACTGGGCATCGACGCGTCAAAGCTCGCGGTTGGCGGCGATAGCGCCGGTGGAAACCTTGCTGCCGTGGTCTCCCAGATGGCGCGAGATGCGGGCGGGCCAGCAATCGTATTTCAAGCGTTGGTTTATCCGGTGACGAACTACAGCTTCGAGACGCACTCCTACAGCGAAAACGCCGAAGGCTTCCTGCTGACGCGGGATTCAATGGTCTGGTTCTGGAACCACTACCTGAATACGCCGGCCGAAGGCCGTGACCCCAAAGCCTCGCCGCTCCAGCACGCCGACCTCTCGAAGCTCCCCCCGGCATTCGTGATTACGGCCGAGTTCGATCCCCTGCGCGATGAAGGCGAAGCCTACGCGAAGGCACTCAGCGAGTGTGGTGTTGACGTCACACACAAGCGATATGACGGGCAGATTCACGGCTTCTTCGCGAATCCCGCCATCGATGACGGCCTCGAAGCAGCGCGTATCGTCGCTCGGAAGCTTGCGGAGGCGTTGAGGTGACTGCCGCCACAAAGGTGAACTGACCATGCGCAGGCTCGCTGCGGTCCTCTTCCCCAATTTTGAGCTGCTCGATCTCGCCGGTCCGCTGGAGATGTTCGGCAACCTGAAACAGGAAATCGAGATCGCGACGGTGGCCCAGGTAGCCGGTGCAGTCGCGAGTGTCCAGGGTGTGAGCCTGACCGCCGAATACAGCTTCGAAGACTTGCCCGGCGCCGAGCCACCACGAACAAGGCCTACTTTGGGTCCTGTTCCGCCGAAGGCCCAGCAGTGAACTGGGTGAAGGCAGCAAGGTGGGTCGAAGATGGCGCCTACGCCACGTCGTCAGGCGTTTCCGCGGGCATCGACATGGCGTTGGCGGTTATCGCCCGGCACTTTGGCTCGCCCGTC
>JANPDX010000784.1:0-3595 GCA_031431695.1 Dehalococcoidia bacterium | reverse complement strand
CGCGTCCATTCCAACGCGGCGATCATGTCGAGCTGGCCGCAGTTCGCACTGAGCCCCTGGCCAGGCAGGTGGTCATCAAGATGCAAGAAGCCAAGCGCGCCCAGCCGGTAGTTGATTGAGACCACGACAACGTCGCCCCGTCTCGCCAGCGGGCCACCCTCGTACAGCGGCTCAGCCGCCGTCCCATGCGTGTAGCCACCACCGTGAATCCAGAAAAGTACCGGCCGCCGCTTGCCGTCGGCGGCGGGGGTGAACACGTTCAGATAGAGGCAGTCCTCATCTTGCGGCCCGCTGGCCGCAAAACCGGGGATGGGGTGGCCGGTCTGGCGAGCGGCCTTGCCCCTTTGGTTCGCGGCGCGGACACCCGTCCAGGACTCAGGCCACAGCGGCGACTTGAACCGGCGCTCCCCAACGGGCGGTGCCGCGAAGGGGATACCCAGGTAGGCCTGGTGGCCTTCTCGCTGGACACCCTGAAGTGTTCCGTAGGTCGTAGAAACCGTGCTCATATCTGACACCTCCAATGTTTCTGAGACCTGAGACCTGGCTTAGCCTCGCGGCAGGCCGAGACCCCGCTGGGCGATGATGTTCCGGTTGATTTCTGAGGTCCCCGCCGCAATTGTCAGCGAGACCGTCGAGAGATAGAGGCTGCCGCCGGCGCCGCCAATCGCCGCCCCCGTCCCGCTCATCACCTGACCGGGCATGCCTAACGTGGTCATGGCGACTCGTGCGAGGCGCTGATGCAGTTCGGTGCCGAGGGTTTTCGCCATGGACGCTTCATAGTTGGGGATCATGCCCTGGCTCTGCATCCAGGCCACGCGGTAACTCAGCAGCCTGCCGACGCGGAAGCTCAGTCCGATGTCGGCGAGCGCGAGCCGCGTCACCCGGTCGTCCCAGAGCGTGGCCCCGCCAGCCTCGCGCGCCGGTGTGGTTTTCGCGTACTGCACGACTTCTTCATACGTCTTGAGCCCACCAATCACCCGGCCGATACCAGAACGCTCGAAATCCAGCGTCGCGGTCGAGACGTACCACCCCCGGTTTACTTCGCCCACGACAGCACTGGCGGGCACGCGGACATCGTCGAAGAAGACCTCGTTGAATCCCGCCTGCCCGGTCATCTGCATCAACGGTCGCACGGTTATCCCCGGCGACTTCATATCCACGAGGAAGTAGGTGATCCCCCGGTGCTTGGGAGCATCCGGCTCGGTCCGCGCAAGGAGGATGATGTTGTCGGCGTACTGGGCGTTGGAGGTCCAGATCTTCTGACCGTTGATGACGTAGTGGTCGCCGTCGCGGATGGCGCGGGTTTGCAAGCTCGCGAGGTCTGAACCCGAGCCGGGCTCACTGAAGCCCTGGCACCAGGTCAATTCGTCTTTGACGATCTTCGGCAGGAAGGTCGCCTTCTGCTCGTCCGTGCCGAACAGGATGATGGTCGGACCTACGCGGTCGGTGCCCATTGTTTGGCCGGGTGCGCGGTTGTAGGCCATTTCCTCGTTGTAGACGAGCTGGCGCATGTGGTCCGTGCCCTGGCCGCCGTGTTCTTTCGGCCACGACATCGTGAGCCAGCCTTTGGCGGCCAGCTTCTTGGTAAACGACTCGCCTTCGCGGGCCTTCGGCCATTCGGTGTGGATGAACGTCCGGACTTCCTGCCGGAAGGCTTCTTGTTCGGGGGTGAAACGAAACTCCATAGTGGGGCGGAGTCTACACCGGCGAGCGGCTGACGATCGTCACCACGCCGGAGATCCCGTCGACGGTGACAACATCGCCCGTGCGGATAGCGGCGGTGGCTGTGCCGGCACCGGCCACGCATGGGATGCCGAATTCGCGCGCCATGATGGCCGCGTGGCTGAGTACGCCGCCGAAGTCGGTGACAATCGCGCCGATGAGCGGGAAGACGACGTTGAACGAAGACGCGGTGCTCCTCGTGACCAGTACGGCTCCGGGCTCGACGTTATCGAGTTCGGCCACGTCATGGATGACGATTGCGGTGCCCGTGTACGTTCCGGGAGCTGCTCCCGCACCTCTGGTCTCCTCGCCATCGGTCGTTATTCCGATTGCGGGACCGCCCACAGCTCCGAGCGGTTGTGTCGCCGCGCCGGCTCGGGCGATGGCGCGGGCGGCTTCGGGCAGCCAGTCGGGGTTTATCGGGCGCGGGGGCGGAGCACCGAGGGTCAACGGGATCGCTGAGGACGGTGAGGAAGCCCGCCAAACGGCAAGGTCGCGGAGCGTTTCCGCGGAAGGGCCAGCGCCTCGCTCAAAGAGGCCTAACAAGTCTTCGAAACTGGCCTCCAGGATGTGTTCGGGTTCGGCGAGCGTTCCTCTCGCCACCAATCGACGGCCCATCTCAAAGAGGGTCATCCGAAAGATGCCGCGAGCGGGGCCGTTGCAGTAGACGCCACGTTCGTCGCGAAGGCGCGCGACGAGCCGGGCTTCGGCGAGGAGGTCCTCGAATTCGGGCCAGCGTTCCCGGGGCACCGCCGAACGCCACTGATCGAGGTTCGGAGCGGATCCCGGCTCGCCGCCTTCGGCGAAGATCACCGACTTGAACGACTGGGCGAACAGTTCGGGGCGTTCAATGGCGCAGGGCTGCGTCAGCTCTAACGCGCCGAGGAGGAAGCCTGCGTGGCGCACATATTTTCGGCAAGCCCGCCCGGCATCGCCCGGCCAACCCTGGGCGGCCGCGATGAACTCGGCGTCCGGTTGTGCCGAACTTGCCCAGGACATGAAGGCGGCATCCTGTCGAACAGCAGCCCGCAAGGCGGTCGCCTCCAGGCTGTTGGCGCCGGACACGTCGGAGGTACCCGTCAGCAGTCCAACCGCATCGGTGGCGGATTTCCCGGTTTCTGACGTTACGAAGGCAATCAGCAGGCCGGCTGGCAGGCTCCAAGTCATATTCGGGACGTGGTGCATGTACAGGGTGTGCTTCCAGTGTTCGAAGCAACGTTCCGCGTGGTCACGCAGGGCAACGCCGTCTAAAACCCGAGGGTCGATTGAGCCGAGGGCGCCGTTCGCGGCCATCAGGGCTGGCTTGATGTGGTTATCCCAGCGGACGAGGTCTTCGCGCCATCGGCGGGTGCGCATCGTGTGCTCGGCCGCGGCAAAACGTGAGATGACCTCGGGGTTGGCCCCGGCGCGGGCGAGGAACTGCTCCTTCGTTTCGCCTTCAATGGCAAAGATGGCCGCACGAGGGCGAGCGTAGGCGAATCCGTTCACCAGTTCGGTCTCGAAGCCGTCAACGAGCGACCCGTAGGTCCTCAACGATTCCCGCCCCCCCGCCTGACCGCAGGCCCTCCCCGCAGCATCCAGTGGGGACTGCGGGTGCGCCCAATGGACTTTGTCAGTCGACCAGAAGCCCGGGCCCGGCGCTTCCCAGGTTAAATCGGTCACATTGGTCACGGCAGTCCTCGCTGAGATCGCGGATGGCGGAATACTACGCGGGGGTATTCGCCCCGTATGTGACGTACTTCACGAAGGCGCGTTACCAGGCGTCGATTGCGCTCCGCTTCTTGCCTTCTCGCGGCGCCGGCGGCCGGATGGAGGCCAACAGGTTCGCCAGCCAGAAGCGCGTTTCCGCCGGGTCGATCGCGTCGTCGATGCC
>JANPDX010000783.1:0-8359 GCA_031431695.1 Dehalococcoidia bacterium | reverse complement strand
GACGAAAGCACCCCGACGTTCACCCAGGCGACGGCGACGCTGCGCATCCTCGGCGGCGACGCGGATATCGACAACTTCCTCAAGTCCACCCGTTCGAACATCCAGGACCTCGAAGCGGCGGTCGTCCAGCTCAAGGCGCGCGCCGTGCAATCACTGTTCGACGACACCTTCGTGAACGGCGCCGTCGGGCACTCTCCCAAACTTCTTGATGTCGAGATGGATGAGTTCCCCGGGCCGCTCGCGCTCATAACGCACGATGGCGCGCGTTGTCCTGTCCAGGCGGGCAAGGACCGAGAGTCCGTTACGTTTGAGTACGCCGTACACCGTCGAAGCATGCATGCCCAGCTCCCAGGCGATCCGGTGCGGCCCAGCGCCGAGCTCGCGTCGGAGCCGGCAGATCGCTTCGACGATGTGCTCGTCCAACGCGTGAGGAAGACACCGTGCTCGGCTGGAACGGTCTTTGAGCCCCGCATCACCCTCCTCCCGATAGCGCCGCCACCACTTACTGACAGTGCTTCTTGAGACACCAGCCGCCTCTGCCACCTGCGCCTGGGTCAGGCCGCTTTCAATCCGCTGGACGATCAATCGCCTGCCGTAAAGGTTGAGCTTCGCGTTACCATGGCTCACTGAGTGGGCCCTCCCTCCCGTTGTCTTTGGTCTTCTCAACCGCAAACCAACGGGCTGGCCCTCTCATAGTCAACCTAACTGCTTAAGCTGATGACTACTTCTCTACCCCCGCCTGTAGATAACCCTCGTGGGAACTACACCTAGCAGGGACGAACCGCAGACAACACCTGCCCGGTATGCGTGTGGACCTGGTGGGTCAAATCCAGTAACTGTCGCGAAATCGCGAGGAGTTCTTAGTTCTGTTTCGCCTCTTACTGCACCAATTGCCACTCATGGTCCGCCAGCACCTCGCGGTGCAAATCGGGGCGGTTCTGGCTGATCATCACGAAGGTGCTTAGGAAAATCTCTTCCGGCGAGACGATCATCGTGAGCAAGCCGAACGGGAAGGGCTCGTCGAAAGGTCCCTCCCTTGGCAACCAGCCACCACGTAAAGAATGCAATGTGCAGGTACGCCTCGAAGTCAGGTTCGCGGCGACAAGAGGCGTCACTGTACGGAGGATGATGGTGAATCTGCGAAGCGATTAGGCCGTGGGCAGTTGATGCCAGTGGCTTGAAGCTGCTCAAGCAGGCGGTCACGAGGTCTAGGTTGCCACGAAGCCGAACTGGTGTTGACCCGATATGACGGACATCCAAGATAACGGGAGGTACTCCCGGAAAGGATGTCCAGGATGGAAGCGACACGAGGACGGACACGGAGAGCGTTCACGGCGGGTGCGTGTAAAGTTTAGGGTTCGCCCAACCGCGATACTGACGCCTCCCACAGTCTTCGCGCCTTCGCCTGGTCCCTTGGTCCCGGGCCGGGATTGAAGTCCCTTGAGATGTAGACGGCGTTTGCCGGATGCTTGTCCTTGCCGCCGCGGCAGTACACGTTGTCGAAGACTACCCAATGAGCGCTGTTAGCGGGGGCACTCATCTCCAGCGGGACACCCTGGGAGTCGTAGGCGCAGACACAATAGCGGTATAGCTCTGCAGCCGTCGCAAACTCCGTACTCGGGATCATTCCCTCAGCCCTCTGGATGGGATGCGCCCTCGCTTTGTCCCGCTCAACAGCCTCAATGTACGTGTTGACGAGGTGGTACTTCGCCACTTGGCACAATCCTTTCTATTCGGCGGATGTCGCGTCGCACGACCGGCGGCCCCCAAGATTTGGTGCGCCCTCGGAGCGGGTGCGCAATCTCAGCCCAGGAGAATGCCACAATATACGGTCGTTCTTGTGAGCGCCAAGTTCGCAGCGAGGCCTCAGGACGAGTCAGTGGCGGTTTCATTAGGTCAGGAGGAAGGGCAGAAAGAAGTCTGATGAGGCGGCGTATCGGTCTACTGCGCCACGCTCCTGAAACTACGAAACCCGCCTCTTGGCGGGTTATCGTAAAGTAGGCGGGTCTGGCGACCCCGAGCAGATTCGAGGTCGCCATTGAACAGCGTGTTCAGACTAGCGGTCGAAGACTCACCACGGGAGCTTAATGAGAGGCAACAAATCGACCGTGCTTCTGAGAACATCAATTCCCGGAAGTCCCGCGACGGGCGCTCCTCGGGCCGTTCGGTACCGAGTTCGAGCACCACGCGCAGAACTGCAATGTCGTTCGCTCGCCTGGATGTTCCACGTCGTACGCTGCCACCACGCCTGCTTGCTTGTGGCGGGCAGGACGCTCCCGACGGAGTGGCCTCGCCACTGCGTTTACAGAAGAGCAAGGAGGGGGCTCGTCCGGGCCTAACACTAAGATTCATTCGTGTGTAGCGGCGGTAGACAACTGGCCCAGACGGTCCTGCTGAGCCTGCGCTCGATGGAGGACCTCCGGCCCCCATTTCGTGCCCGTTTGACTCCTCATGCTCTGGTTCCTCCGGGGAAACAATGCCTGGCCGCCGATCGCGGGTGGAGGTTCGAGCATGCACAGGCTGGGCTACATCGCCGTCGTGGGCGCAATCGTCACGTTTGTCGCATCGGGACTAGGGGCGGGCGAACACTTCGGCCGCACGGAGGTTGCGGGTCAGTATCGACGCGTCGTTCCTATGCTGGCAGGCGATAGCGCACCCGGACCGTTCCAGGCGGTCGCGCTCGGACTGATTCACAGCTGCGCGATTCGAACCAGCGGAGAACTCGTATGCTGGGGCTCGAACGGTAGTCAGGAGTCCACGCCGCCGTCAGGGTCCTTCAAGCGTAGTCCAGTACGCGAGGGCTACGAATAGGCACTCGGTGATGAAGAACGATGGAGCGATTGAGGCCGTCAAGGCCGAGATACGGGCGGAGCGGCGAAAGCACCCGGTGGCTCCTGAATACGAAGCGCTCATCGTGTTCATGGAGAACCTCTCCGACTTCGAAGACCTCGGCTTACACGCATCAGCTTCACTTCGGAGCCAGTCGCGGCACGAACGTCGCGGAACACGTCCGGCGGCTCCACGTGGCTGGCAGGCCGATGCCGCCACCCGGCGACACCTGGTACCTGGCGCAGCTCATACACCACGACGGGTCGTTCGTCTCGCGAGAGATGGTGCTGCGGCGAGCTGAGTACGCCGACTGGGCCACGGCTGTGGATGTTGTGGATTACTCAGACCACGTCGCCGTCTTGCATGCATGGCGACGCTGGGCAGTCACGTGTTCATGAAATGCAACCGTTGCCGAAAGCAGTTCGCAATGATAGTGGGATTGGAAAGTTAACGACCGAAGACTTCGGTCACATGCTTATTGGCACGCTCACGTGCCATCTCGTAGTCGGACTGAGTGTGTTCCAAGGATTGAACGTCAACCAGCTCGATTGCGGTTGGTTCAGCCCCATCAGCGCTGACTTTGATAAGGAGTTGGAATTCGTCGCACCCAGGCCGTAGTCTCGTGTCGATTTCGCGGCACATTGCGGCGTCTCTCATGAGCATCGCGGACGCCATGGTCCCGAGCCCATGGGCTCCTGCGACACTAAGAATGAAGTCACCTCGGTTCAACGCCTCTACGTCCAGAAAGTTTCTGATCCTCGTTACCAGTAGCCAATCCGAAACGAGGATGCCGTTTTCGTTGGTCGCAGGGGCGGTCAGGGCTACGCCGTCGGAGGTAGCCACGTTCCAGTTCGGACGATCGACGAGTTCGCCGCCGATGTAGTACTTGGCTGGCTCGACGTGTTCGGCATCAAGGAGCCAGTGATAGGGCATCTTTATCGGAAACTCAGGGAGACGTGTGTAGTGGTCAGGGGAGCCGGAGTAACCAAATATGACCCTCGCGAGTCCGTCAGAGGCGGGACTTCCCGCCGTGACCACTGAGCGCCGCAGGGAAACTCGTATTTCGTCCTCGGTGGGGGAGACAGGCTGCGAACCCAATTCGCCTGGGAGCAGGCGGGAAATTGCTGCGATGTCCGCAGGGTGTGCTGGGTGGCCGTCTCGTAAGAACTGACTCTGAAGTCGGTGCTCGCTGCCAGCTTTCCAACTGATGTCTTGTGGATTGTTCCAGAGCCAGTCCCGAAGGCCGCTCATTCCTTCGTCCGCGGAGAGTGTGCGCAAGACCGGTGCTAGCTTGCTGTGCGCCACCATCCGCCCAGAGTCAGGGAAGGCGAGAACCGGCAGCAGCGCCGCGGAAATGCCAAGGAGCGCCCGCCTACTTAAAGTGCCGGGCCTCAACAGCTCCATTCCTCTCCGACGTTCGTGGTCCGGCATCGCGAGCACGTCGAACCATTGAAGGAGTTTAGACTCGGTAGGGATCGACGGCCTGCCGGTGCCACGAGGTTTGGCTTGTTCGATGAGTCCGACGTATGCCGGACTGAGACCCAGAGCTCCGGCGACCTGACTTTGGCTCATCCCGAGAATGACGCGCCGGTCTTGTAGTATCCGCCCCAACTCAACGGCGGCCGAGTGATTCAAAGGTGACGCCATGATTGCCGCACAGACTCCATGCACGGGGCCTGCCGCTCCACCCGATTTGCGAATCCTTGATCAGTCCAAGTTTGGTTGCAAGGCAACACTGGCTGCGATGTGTAAACGTTTTGTTAACGTTTCTCGTCACGGACTGAGCCATCAATGATCAGGACATGTCCTGATCATTGACAGGTGCTCAGCTGTCGAGCATAGTTCCGGCACTCAACACATGTTGATCACCGTGCATGAGTCTGCAACTGAAAGGGGAATCCATTGGAGAGGAAATCCGCAAACGAGTCGATGACGCGGATCACATCCAGCCCATCACCCGGCGTTCCGACGGTGGTCGGTGGCACCACCAAATTAGAGCACTCCTTCGCCGATGTCGTGATTGTAGGTGGGGGCGTCGCCGGCCTTTGCACCGCCTGCGCGCTCGCCGAACTCGGGATGAGGGTGCTGCTCGTCGAAAAGAAGGACCGTTTGGCCCCGAACTCCTCGAGCAAGAATGAAGGCTGGTGGCACGCCGGCACGCAACATGGCTACGGCATCGACGACCCGGAAGAGGCCGTACGGGTAGCTAAGAGGTGCCTCTACGGGACCAAGTGGCTCATGGGCATGGTCCCCTTCGCCGTGGAGGAAGTCGACCAGCCCGCCTTCGCCCTCCTGAACGATGAAGACGGGGCAGAGCGGGCCGAATCCCGTTGGACCGCGGCCGGCGTTCCGTTCGTGCGCTCGAAGCCTTCCGCGCTCCGCGCCCTGGCGCCCACGCTCCGGACCTGGCCTGGACCCGTGTACCGGGTCGAGGACCGAACCATCGATAACACGGTGCTCTTCCGCTGGCTCGGCACCCGAATCCGGGCGCTTGGCGGAACCATCATGACCGCCAGCGACATCCAATTCCTCGGCGCAGAATCCGCGGTCATATCGAACACTGACGGCGACTTCCTTGTCCGCCCCAATTGTTTCGTGCATGCCGCGGGGATCTCGACCGGGGACTTGCTCAAGAAGCTATTCGATTTCGACCTCGGAGTACGCACGTGGCAGAGTCATCTGCTGATGACGAAGAGGCTTTTTCCCCCGACCGTGCTCGTTCTCGATACGGGCGGGGCGACGGTCGTACACCATGACCGCGTATCGCTTACCGGGGTCAACGGGGAAGCAAGTCAGGTCTCGCCCTTCACGGGCGAGGAACTCCCCGGCGCACGAGACGCCTTGACTAGCGCATTGACGAACTTGGTCGGCTCGCCACATTTGGGCCGGTTCGAGGTCGTGGCATGCGCGAAGGCCGACCGCGGCGGAGACGGAAAGCGACGATCGGTGGAGGCCGTTTGGGGTGAGGTAGACGCGACGAACCACTTCTACTTGCTCCCCGGAAAGATGACCGAAGCTCCGTTTGCTGCGCATGGCCTCGCGGGCGAGCTGCACCGCCGCTACCGCGACGAAGAGGTCTCACTCCGTCCGTGTGACAAGTTTTCGGAGGACGAACAACTCGCCGCGAGTTGATACGAACCGGGCCGGACGCCGCTGAATTGCAGATCTTCAGCGCCCGGCCGCTACCCGCAACGGAGGGTTGGTTCAGTGAACATCATCGTCGATGGATCTCGCATCGAGGATCAGAAAGATAACGCGGAATCGCGGTAGACCGGTTGGACGCCCCAGATTTGCTGCCGGCGGCGTCCAACCCCAAGAGAGCCCAAGGAGGCCGGTCGTGGATATGTTCGACAAGTTTGATGTTACCCGCCAGCGCAGGAATCCCACGCGTCGCCCGGTAACTTCGGTTCCTGCCGTCCGTGCTGCCAATGAAGCGCTCTCGGCGCGATGGATTGCGGCTCGCTTCGCGGTGGGGGTGATAGCCACCGTGGCGGGTCTCTTGCTCTTGGCCGGAGGCGGAAGCTCCATGAGCCGGTCAGTCGCGCAGGCTGCTCCAGCCCCGTCTCTGTCTCTAGCCGCCTGCCCTGGCGCGGCGGTGAGCTTCCCGCTCGAGAGCGGGTCCATCCAGTGGCTCTTCCAGGACCCGGATTCCGTCCCGAAGTTCGGGCACAACCATACCGGGATAGATGTGTGGCCTTCGTCCCAGGGTCAATCTGTCGGTGCTCCGATAACGGGCACGTTCCAACGGAAGGATGTGGGCGTCCACCTGGTGAACGACTCGGGGACTCTCGACATCTACCTCACCCACGTGGTTTTCGATAGCTGGGTCGCAGATGGCGTGAGGGTCGAGCGGGGCCAGAAGATCGGCACAGTGAACTCGAGCGACGGGCACGTTCACATGTCGATGAGCACGACACACGTCGGCAGTTTCAATGATCTTCTGCTTGCTCAGGCCGTTGATCCGTCTCCGCACATCGGAGCCAACGTGAACATCGAAAACGGGGCACTCAAGAGTTCAAAGCCCCTTCTCGACTGGTGCGGAAGCACTCCCCCTCCAACCTCCGGCGCTGGCTATCGCGCCCACTGGGTTCAGGCTCCCGCAAACGATAGCTTTGTGTTGACTGGTCCGATCCGGCTGAGTGCTGCGATCGACTTTGAGCCCACGCCCATCGGCCGTGTCGAGTTCACATTCTGGACTCCTTCCATGGGCCCTTGGTCTGGCCCTTGGGGAATCGCATGCTCCGACAGCTTTCCGTCCTTCTCCGGACTCTACGAATGCGATTTCTATCCCCCCTTCGGGAATTTGTCTCTCGGAGAGATGAACGTTAGCTTCGACATCTACTCAAACAGCGGCTCCAGGACACTTTCACCGGGCTGGATTCGTCGGTTCTACTATGCTGGTCTCGGCTACCCTGCGTCTGGTGGGGGCACGGCGCCTTCCCCAGGACTGGCTTCGACCCTGGAAGACGTGGACAGCGCCGACCGAATCAGCATTCGGTTGGGCGACGAGATGGCGAATCTCGGCACGCTCGACAATCGGGTTTCACGAGTTGTCGTCCCGAGTGGTGAAGGCGTCGGCGAACTGGTGTGTTACACGGAACTAGACTTTAGCGGCACGCCCTACCGCTACGGGCCCGGACGCACGTACAACCTGGCAGGCTTCGAAAACAATGCGCTGTCCTCCTGCCGGTTCGAGCGAGCCGGCCAGGCGACCCGGCCCACGGTTGGATTCACCTCAACTGCCGCTCAGTGTGTGGGGCCGGGCGCGCACCAGATTTCCTGGTCCGGCACGAACGCCACGGAGTTCTCATATCACCTCAACGATCAGCCATGGTCGGCTTGGAGTCAGGCGATGGCGACGGGAATCGATTCTGGAGCCACTCGCTCCAACAGGTTCGAACTCAAAGCCCGTGGGCCTGGTGGAGAAAGCGATCCCATCGCCTACAACTACGAGTCCGATATAACTCCGCCGGAACTCACGGTGACGCAAACCGGCGGCGTTGCTGGACCTCGCCCGCCTTGGTTCAAGAAGGGCACTACGGCAGTGACTACCTCGGCAGTCGCTACCGACATTGGCTGTGGTTCACCAGGCCTCTCGATGCAGGTGAGCCGGGACGGCGGGAACGCTGTCGCTTACTCTGGAGCCATCGTGATATCCGCCGAAGGAAAGTGGCAGATTGAGTTCACGGCACGGGACGGGGTGGGTAATTCACGGGTCGTCACGAATCCCGTGTGGATCGACCGCCAGAATCCACGCCCAGGCATCAAGCTCACCTACAAGAAGACCGCGACGGACAACGGAACCATCATCGAAGTGTTCAACGAGATCACGTGCTCGGATGTAAACAATGTTAATGCCGCGACTCCGGTCAGCGGGTGTCTTCAGTGGTGGTACGGGACGTCCCAAGGCGGACCCATGACGCTCTACACCGGACCGATTCTCGTGGAGCGCGTCACGCTCCCGAAGTGCAGTTCGTGGTCAAAGTCGTATTCCGCAAATCCGTGGATGAAGGCCGAAGACGTGGCCGGA
>JANPDX010000782.1:0-1505 GCA_031431695.1 Dehalococcoidia bacterium | reverse complement strand
ACCGAAGACGTCCTCGAAGTCGCGCGCCGCGCGCCGATCCCCCAGAGGGTTCTCGCTGTGCGCGAATCCGGAGTACCGCTCGTCGTTGGTCTCGAACGGGGTGACTTCACCAAGGGAATCCCGGAGCGCCTCGCCGCCATTACCGCCGCGTTCACGCAGGGCGCGCGCTTCGCCTACATCGGCATCGCCGCCCCCACACGCGAAGGGGTACGGGCATACGAGGACATGGATATCGCCATCGAGCGCCAGGCGAAAATCGCCCGTGCGGCCGCGTTGGCCGCTGGCGGATCGTTCAGCCACGTCCGCGCCGTCGTCGGCTGGGAGGATGTGGTAACGCTCCAACGCGAAGCCGATGTCGTGTTCACCTCATCGCTTGCCGACGGACAGAACCTGGTGCCCCTGCAGGCCGCCGTCGCGCAGTCGCTCAAATCTGTCGATAAGCGCGCGGTAATCATCTGCGGCCGCGATGCTGGAGCGTCGAGCACGTTCCGGGAGTTCGCCACGGAAGGACTTTCCATCGTGGACCCCCTTAACGCCGCTCAGTTGCGGGAAGCGCTGTGCGGCGCCCTCGCAGCCAGCCCCGGCCGCATCAGCAACGCATTCATCAGGGCCGTCCATACCGGTGACGCGCTCTCGTGGGCGTCTGGCTACCTGGCCAGACTGGAGGAAACATGTTGACGCTCGATGCCATCGAACAGTTCAAGGCGCTGGCCGCCGCCCGCGGGCCGTTGCTCATCGCAACCGACCTGGACGGCACGCTCGCTCCGATAGTGGCGCACGCCAGTGAGGCCCGCGTGCCAGCCGGGACGCTCGCCGTAATGGAGCGGTTATCCCAGGCGGCGAAAGTCGCCGTCATTACCGGTCGTGACCTCAATACGGCGCGCCGGATGGTGCCCGTTGAAGGGGTCGTGGTGGTCGGCAGCCATGGCCTCGAAGCTTCCTTCGATGACCCCTTGATACCCGGCGTTGACCGGGTATCCCTGAGCGCCGCCCTTGAAAACATCGAACAACGCGTCATCTCGGCGTGTCCCAGTTCATTCCTCCACATCGAACGCAAGGCCATCTCCACCGCCTTCCACTACCGCACCGCGCCGGAACTCGAACCGAACCTTCGCGAAGCGTTGGCCACTCTCCCCGAAGGATTACGTCTTCGTGAGGGCAGGATGGTGCTCGAAGTGCTGCCCGATGCTCGTGGCGGGAAAGACCTCGCGCTGAGCGCACTGTGCCGCCAGATGCGATGCAAAGCGATGCTCGTGATGGGCGATGATGCAACCGATGTCGCCATGTTCCGGGCGGCCCTTTCGCTTGCCAAAAGCGATGCCATTCATGTGCTGCTCATCGGCGTATCCGGCGGCCCCGAGACTCCTCCTGAAATCCTAGAATTGGCCGACATCGTGGTCCGCTCGACAGAGGAAGCACTCGAAGGGCTGGAGACCGTCGCACGCGCGCTGGGCGTGTAAACTCCGGTCGAGAAACAAGAAGCCCCCGGACATGCCGGGGACTTC
>JANPDX010000781.1:0-4789 GCA_031431695.1 Dehalococcoidia bacterium | reverse complement strand
ATCCCGAATTGCCACTCAAGACAGCCACGCAGGCTGTCACCTCGATCGTTCCGACGTGGGAATACTCCCGCGCGGGAGTATTCCCACGTCGGAACGATCGAGGTGACAGCCTGCGTGGCTGTCTTGAGTGGCAATTCGGGATCGAACGGGTGAACCCTCCCCAAATCTACCGGACTTCTTCGGACAACGGTGCTACGTTCGCTTCATGCCCGAAGAAGTCTCTGTCGTTTGCGCCTGGTGTACCACTGTCGTCGCTGACGGCGGCGGCCGCGTTTCGCACGGCATCTGCGTCGGCTGCGCTAAAAATTTCCTCAAGAAACTGCCTCGGGAATATCTCCAGACAATCGCCGAGCCGGACGGCACGGTCACACTGTTCTCCGGTCACAAGCTCGATATCGCAGCGGAACTCGATTCGTGAATTGACGCGGCGGCGGACGGCGCTCACCAGCTAGGCCCTTCCAGCCACTCTTGGTATCGCCCGTGCCGGCTGATGCAGTAGCCCAGCAGCGAATCCCCGCTCCACAACTTGAACATCGGCCAGAACGACTGGGTGTTCGTTCGCCAGAGCAGTTCGTTGCTGCGATAACGCCTCCATGAGCGACGGACGATGCGCGGCAACACCGTGCGCAGCGGAAAGTCCAGCCAGATCACCGTATCCAGGTTCTCCCACAACTGCCACGATGTGTGGCGAAAATAGTTGCCAACCATCACCCAACCAGCCTCGGCGCCGGCGGTGCACAATGCGGCGGCGAACTCCTCGTCAGGCGTTTCAGTCCAATTCGGCTGCCAGAACAGCCCGTCGAGTTCAACGAACGGCAGCCCCAGGCGCTCCGCGAGGACCTGTGCCAACGTGCTCTTACCGGCGCCACTCGGCCCCACAACCTGGATTCTCGTGCCAGTCGAGCCGGATAGCTCGTTCACGGCGACAGAGTAACCCATGTCGCTCGCGCTTCAATGGGCTAGTGGATTCCCCTGATCTTTCGCGTTCTTTGTGAAGGAATGCACAAGGAATCGTTGTTGCCCGATTTTCGATGGTACGGTCAGGGGACGTAACGCCTGTGGTGATGCTTCAAAGCATCCGTTAATGACGGTGTGAGCAGATGGGATCAGGTGGCGGCAGGGGATAACACGGTCATGCGTTCGAATCTCGCCCTGTACTACAGCGCCCGGTTCACCGGACAGGTTGGCCACTACCTGTTCATGGCGGCCCTCTTCGTCATTGCGGGCAGCGGCGGCCACTCAGCGATGGGGCTCAGTTCGCTCATCATCGCCACAACCGTCTCGGCGATCGCCTTTGGATTGCCGGCTGGCGCCCTTGCCGACCGTCTCGGCCCCGGCCGGGGCTTCGCGATTGGCGCTGGCCTCCGCGCCTCGATAGCGGCCATAGCGCTCTTCACCGGCCCATCGGCCACCGCGGTCATCGCATTAGCCTTTGCCTACTCCGCGGTCTCGCAACTCCACGGCACTTCGGAAATGGCCCTTGTGAAGGCACTCTGCCATCGCTCCCCGGGCCGCGTCCATTCCCTGCTTGTCGCGATGCAGTATCTGGGCCAGGCGCTCGGCTACCTGGTCCTTGCGCCAACCCTCTACCTGCTCGGTGGCGTCCAGCTCGCCATCGCCGGGGCCCTGGTTATCCAGGTCTTTCACATCGGCCTCACCAGCTTCCTCGCGTACCGGCTACGCAACACCGCCCGCGAAGAGTCCATGGCCACCTCCCGCGGGCACTTTTCCGGGTTGCGCCAGACGCTCTCGGTCTTCGGCCACTCAGCCCCTGCCCGAGATGCCCTCGCCGTGCTGTCACTCAAATCCCTCGTGAGCTATGTGATCCTCGTAGCGTTCCCGTTGTACCTCAAGCACGACCTCTCCCTCGGGACCGGCGGCGCTGCCCTCCTGCTAGCACCCGGAATTGCGGGCGCCGCTGTTGGTCTCGTCTGGTCCGCCGTCGGCCTCTCCCTCGACGGCACCGCTCGCGCCATGCGCCTTTCGATAGCCGGCATGACGGTAGCCGTCTTCGCGCTCGCGGCTCTCGACTTCGGCGTTAGCGCCGCGTTCGTCTACAGCCAGGTCCCCCCGCTCGTCCATTTCGAAGCAGCGCTCAACACCACTGCCGTCGTCGCGATGCCCCTCGCTTTCCTCATCGGCGCCACCCTCAGCGTCTCGATGGTCAGTTCGCGCGCAGCCCTGACTGCCGCCGCGCCGCTACGCATCCAGTCTCGTGTCTTCGCCGTGCAAGCTACCGCGAGCGACGCTCTCGTCATCCTGCCGCTCTTGTTCGCGGGAGTCTTCGCAGAGCTTTTCGGGGCGCGAACAACGCTGGCCTCGCTGGGCACGCTCTGCGGGCTTACCGGGCTAGCTATGTGGCATCCCTGGTTCCGAATTGGCGTCCTTGCCCGGCGCGGCGAAGTCACAGACCTGGTTGCTCAGCCTTTGTTACCTTCCTCTCGCCCTTGAGCGCGCCCCGGTCAAAACTACAACCATGAGCACGAACTCCACCGGAGCCACGCGCCGCCCATCGTGGTGGAACCCTGGCTGGAGCTGGAAGGTCTGGCTCATGGTCGTCTTCCTGCTCATCCCCACCCTCGGGTTCGCCTTCTGGGTGCTCGCCGAAGCCGGGGGCCAGACGAAAATCGATCCACAGACCTTCGCGACTGCGCAGGGCAACGCCGACGGGCCGATCACTGCCATCACCGGAACCGGACACACCGTGTATCACTCCAACGACCCCCTTCCTGACGCCCGCGCACCTCGCGCCGATGGACGCCTGACCCTGGTCTGGTTCACCAACGGCACCTGCGTGAAATGCGAGGACCAAGTCTTCGTGCACCGCGTGATGGCCGAATACCAGGACACCGTCGCGTTCGTGGAAAAGGCGAGCGACCGTGACACCGCGGACGAACGCCTTGGTGTGAAGGACGTTCCCACGTTCGTCTGGCTCGATGCCGAAGGGACGGAGATGGCCCGCTTTGGCTCAGTCGCCCACGAGGCCGCCTTCCGCGCCGAAATCGAAAAGGTGACAGGCAAGCCTTAGCGCGGGAGTTTCGCCGGACGCTCGCCTTTCTGTCGGCCCGGAGCGCTACTCTGTTCCGTGGACACAGTGCCAATCGCCATCGCGGGCATAAGTTGGCACCTCGAAGGAAGCATCGACTCCGCTGTCGAACTCCGCGCGCACGACGACGGTCGGCAAGTGACAATGTCGAAACTGGCGATTCGAGGGATCGCGCCAGGAGAACACCGCGCCGAACTTTCCGGCCGAGTCGAGCCCGCGTTCACGCATCGGATTCACCGCCGCCTCAACCTACGAATCCTGGCCCAAGCAGCTCCGGAAGGAGTCGCGCCCCTCGGCGGGCCCTTGGGCCCGGGAGGGCCAGTGCCATGTTCCGCGATCAGGGCCGAAGGCTGTCGCGTGCGACTCCGTGCAGATTCACGGACACTTCGTTGGCGGCATGCCGCAAGCGCCCCGGTGGGGCGCGGCTACCGGCCTCAGTCCAACAAGATCCCCGGATTGAGGATCCCCTGGGGGTCCACCGCGCCTTTCGCCGCCCGCAACGCCGCCGCGAACAAGTCCGGCCGTTGTTGCCGGTACCATGGCATATGGTCTCGCCCCACGGCGTGGTGATGCGTAATCGTCCCGCCGTTGGCCATCACCGCGTCGCTCGCCGCCTGTTTTAACTCCGCCCACACCTCCAGCTCGGCGCCCTGGCGGCCCATGCCGCTAAACGAGTAGTAGGGCGCCGGGCCATCCGGATACACATGCGTGAACCGGCAACTGAGGCTGCCACCGCCGCACACCCGTTGCAGCGCCCCCGTCACCGCCGCCCGCACATTCGCATCGAATTCGGGCCAGCGATCCCACGTAATCGAGGTCTCGAACGTATCTCCCACTACGCCGCTCCCGGCCGTCAGGTTTCGCTGATATGGCGCCCGAATGAACGAATTCCGCCATGTTCCCACCGCCCCTTCGCGCCCGACCTCTTCGTTACTCCCATCTGAGATCGTGACCGCCTCATCCTCGATACGGCCCCCGGCTGAGCGTGCAATTTTCACAGCCTCCCAGATGAGACTATCCTGCGGCACCTCGGCCGATTCGAAGGCGATAATCAGGAGGGCCTCGTCGCCTTTCAGCCCGGCCGCGGCCCCCGCCTCGGTCGGATCCAGCAGGCGGCAGTTTGCCGGCCAGAGTTTCGCCTGGGCCACCGCGCGCGCGGCGGTGTAGCCCGCCTCCCAGTTTTCGAACGTCAGTCCCGCGCTGGCCCGGAACTTCGGCCGCGCCTGGATCCGCATCCACGCCTCCGTCACGACTCCGAGTATCCCCTCGCTCCCCAACACCATCCGGTCCGGGCTTGGGCCGGCGCCGCTGCCGGGCAACCGCCGCGATTCCCACACCCCCTTTGGCGTAACCATCCGCACCGACTCGACAAAGTCGTCGATATGCGTGTGGTTCGTCGCATAGTGACCACCGCTACGAGTCACGATCCAGCCGCCCAACGTCGACCATTCAAAACTCTGCGGAAAGTGCCGCAGCGTAAACCCGTGAGGCCGCAGCTGGTCCTCCAGGTGCGGGCCAAGCACGCCCGTCTGGATCCGCGCCGCACGCGAGGTAGCATCGATTTCGAGTACCTGGTCCAGCCGGGTAAGGTCCAGGCTGACCACCGGCCGGTCACCCCCGGGAGGCTCCACACCACCGACGACCGATGAACCACCGCCGTACGGGATCGCCACCACGTTCGACTCCCCACACCACTCCAGCACGGAAACTACCTCGGCTTCGGTGCGCGGATAGGCCACGACA
>JANPDX010000780.1:0-2369 GCA_031431695.1 Dehalococcoidia bacterium | reverse complement strand
CCCGCAAACTCTCGCGAAAACGCCCGCCCATTTCGCCCCATGCGAATGCTACGATCGCTGCACCTCGGAGGTCCCGGATGACAGTCATAAACCAGGCGCTCGAGATGCTCGCGGGCTGCGGGCCCGAATTCGGAAGCTCCGGTCTCTCGAACCACGGCCCCATGGGGGCGGAAGCCTTGATCGCCCTCGGCCGGGGCGAGGTGGTCGAAGCATGGGTGGCGAAGTATCGCAAACGGCTCGAAGACCGCCCTCCGAACATCGCTCCGGTTGTGGCGGATGCCTGGCCGGAAGCCCTCGGAAACGTTGCTCGCGTTTCCGATTGGGAGGACTTCTTCAAGGCAGCCGTGGATAGTGCTCCCTGGCGCGAAGTCCTCGACACCTGGGTGCCGAGACTCTCGGTCGGCATGATGGCCGGCGCCACGCACGGGCTCATTCGGACTGCTCACGCGGTGCGCAGCCTCGCCGCGCAGGAAGATGACGGTACGCGACTGGCCGAACTCGTCTCGGGCCTCGCCTATTGGGCCGCCCGGTACCAGGTGATGCCGGGCGCCATCGGCTCGGCACCGCCGCGACTTGCCTCCCAGGCCTTGCCCCGGATTCCCATCATGCCCGAACACCTTCGCAACAGCCGCCCCACCAGCATCTTCAACGCCGTCTCGGAACTCGACCACTACCCGCCGTTCGCCGCGGTCATCGACATGGCCGCGCCCGGCGAAAACCTGTCCGCCTGGATCTCTGATCTCACTTCGGTCATGGCTACTGCCTACCTGCAAAACTCCGGCGTGGCGAGCATCGCGTACGTCCACACGGTTACCGCGCCAAGTGCGCTACGGATGATCGTGCCGCATGTCTCGGACGAAACAGCGCGCATCGCGGCTCGCTACGCGTGGCAGGCCTGCGCGGCGATTCATTGCCGGAGCCACTTCCCGCATGAGTTCCTCTTACCCCAAACTCCCCCGGTGCGCGAAGAGCTGATCGACCGCTGCGTCTTTTCCGGCGACGAACACGCGATTAAGTTCACCGAGGCATGTCTTCGCGAATACGCGCTCAACCCCGAGCCGGTGTTCCTCGCGGGCCCGCTCGACGTCAGCAGCCGGTTCGGTCGCAAAGTTCGCGGCAACCAGGACTAACGCGGAGCCCTGAATTTGCCGGGTTGGCGTTGTGAGGTAGCGTTGCGTGGAATGTATTTCCGCCGCTTCGGCCCATGGCCCCTGATCCTGCTCGTCGTGGCGGCAAGCGTTGCCGGTTGCGGCGGCGCGATTGTCCCCGAAGCCTCGCCGGCCGCGGCGCCCACGGTGACTGACCCAACATCGACGTGGCTGACGAAAGAGCGCCAGGATCTGCTGTTGAGTTCGCTGAAGAAGCTTGCTCCCCAGGCTGGTTGGGTCGCCGGCTGCGTCTTCGAATCCAAAGCCAATCGCACGGTACTCAGCGCAATCCCCAAACCCGAGGGCCGCGCCTTCTACAGCGAATTCACCGACCCCGCCCTCGGCTTTTCACTTGTCGCCCGCGTGGAGGGTACGGCGGCCGGCACGGGTGAATTCGTTGGCGGCGCACCCGACCAATCGACGTACTGTTACATCCCGAAATAGGAACGCGACGAACTTTCGACCGCCCGATTCCTCACAGATTCCCATGCACGCCGGATTTGGCGGCCCGCGACTTCGCCGCTCGAATCGACAATCCGAAATCCGAAATCCAAAATGGAGGAATGCCCTTCACCTGCAACGACTGTGGACTTGAGTTCTCCCTTCCGGCATCCGTACTCCAGAAGTACCCGAACTGGGCGCCCCGCCAATGCATGGAATGCCGCCCTCGCGCGAACGGCAAGCAAGGCGCGGCAGCTCCCGCGAAACGCCCCCGGTCCGTAACCCAAACCCAGGATCTCTCGACCGCTGAGGTTCTCGCCCGGTTCACCGATGGGCCCGATACCGGCATCTTTACCGACGGCTCCTCCCGCCCCAATCCCGGCCCGGGCGGATGGGGAGCAGTCTTTGTCCGGGACGGAGAAATCGCCGAACAACGCCACGGCCACGATGACTGGACGACGAACAACCGCATGGAACTCACGGCGATGATCGCCGGGCTCGACATGGCCCCGCTTACCGGGTCCATCACGGTCTACTCGGATAGCCAACTGATTGTGAACACCCTGACGAAGTGGGCGAAGGGCTGGGAAGCCAGGGGCTGGAAGCGCAAGGAAGGCGAAATCGCCAACCTTGACCTGGTCCAGCGTGCCTTCGAACTCGTTGGTCAGAAGCCGAACGTCCGGCTCGAATGGGTTCGCGCCCACGATGGCTCTCGCTGGAACGAATACGCCGACGCATTATCGACCGCGCACCTCCGCGCTGAAGCCTGAGCACCCACTT
>JANPDX010000779.1:0-3708 GCA_031431695.1 Dehalococcoidia bacterium | reverse complement strand
GCTTGCCCGCCGGGCAACGCTGGCAACCATCGGCGGGACCACGAATTTCACCCCCGAACAGGTCGTCGAATCCATGGAAAAGTGCGTGCGACGAGTTCTCGCCCGCGAAAACGTCGCCCTCGTCGTCCGTGGGCCTCGGGTCGCATTCGCCTCCGATGGCACCGAGAAGACTCGCCAGTGGGCCGAGAAACGCCGGGCGGCTGTGAGCAAGCACATGGCCGACTTCTGCCGCCAACTTCACGTTCAGTACGTCGCGTACGATTTTGGGTCTTCCCCGCTCGACGCGCCCCACGATTTTCAGGGGGATCTGGTCCATTCAACTGCGTCGTCCCATCAGGATCAGGGTCGCCTCGAAGGAGATGCGTTAGTTCGCGCCTGGCGTGGGCGGCTGTCGAAGCAAACCGACTGATCACGTCCTACTCGTCGCGGGAGATATGGCGCGTCGCGAACTTCCAGCCTCCAGCCACCCGGACCAACGTGTCCGTATAGATCCCCGACAGATCGACTCGTGCAGGCGTATCGCCTTCGGAAACATGAATCAGCAGGAGGTAGCACATCCCGGTCGCTCCCTCGGGGGTCGCTTCGAGGATCACGTTGTCGATCCAGTAGCGGGAGTTGCCCGAGCCGATCCAGCCCAGCGCGTACTTCAGGAGTTCGGCGCGCCCGGACACCGTGGTCGCCCGGTTTGAGAACCGCCCATCGGATGTGAAACAGGCAGCCCACGCCTCACTGTCGCCGCGATGAATCGCGTGGTTGTAACCCGCGTAGAGCGCACGGATCGCGAGGTCATCTGGGGGTGGCAAATCCGTCATCGAGGCATCATTGCCGATTCTCGCGGGGTTGTGGACGTGGACTGCAATCGAAATCGCCGTGAAGCCGCCGGAACTCGGCGCCTGCCATCGGTGAACGCCGGGCGACTGACAACCGCGCCCAATTCGGCTACGCTCACCGAATTGGCGCACCCCGCGCGCAATGGAGGGCCTTATGCCATCGCGATACCGGTATTCGATGTGGGACGGCACCCAGGACGTCCCGGCCCTCGAGGCCAACGATATCCTCGACAACCTCACCGACGACCTGATGAATTTCGGCGACCTCCAGCACGCCCTGAAGAACCTCATGCAGCGCGGCATGCGCAGCCCGGACGGCGACCGCATGCAGGGCCTCCGCGACCTCCTTCAACAACTCCGCCAACAGCGCCGCCAGCAACTCGACAAGTTCGACCTCTCGTCCGTCTTCGATGACTTAAAGCGCCAGCTCGATGAAATCCTCAACATGGAGAACACCACTCTCGATCGCCGCCTCGACGAGGCGAACGGCCAGCCCCCGCAGCAGGGCGACCAGGATCAGAGGGCCCGCAGTGATGCGGGTGAGTCATCTGCCGAGGGCCAGCAAGGCCACAAGGGGCAACCGCAATCTGGGCAAGATGGCGGCCAGGATTCGGGCCAACAAGAAGGTGGGCAACAGCCACAAGACGGCGCCGGCAACGAAACGCCCCACGAGTTCGCCGAGATGCTTCGGAACATCGCCAACAAAAAAAAGCAGTTCCTCGAACAACTCCCCGAAGATGTTGCCGGCCAGGTAAAAGAGCTCCAGAGCTACGAGTTCATGGATCACGACGCCCAGGAAAAGTTCAACGAACTCCTCGAATCCCTGAAGAAAGCCATGATGGATACCTTCTTCAAGGACATGTACAACCAGATCGCCAACATGTCGCCCGAAGACCTCGCGCGCATGAAAGACATGGTCAAAGACCTGAACAAGATGCTGCAGGACAAAATGTCCGGCAAAGAACCGGACTTCGACCAGTTCATGGAGCAGTACGGTGATCTCTTCGGCGACAACCCGCCGAAGTCACTCGACGAGCTGATCGCCCAGATGCAACACCAGAGCGGCCAGATGCAGTCGCTGCTCGATTCCCTGCCCGGGGACATGAGCAAGCAGCTCCAGAATCTCCTTGGCGACAAGATCGGAGACTCTGAGCTACAGCAGTCCTTGAGTGAGCTCGGCCAGAGACTCGAATCCCTCTACCCGATGCGGGACCTCCACAACCAGTACCCGTTCCGCGGCGAAGAAGAGATCGACCTGCAATCGGCCATGAACCTGATGGATCAGATGCAGTCGATTGACGAACTGGAGCGCCAGCTTGAGCGCACGCAGTACGGCGGAGACATCGAGGACATCGACGCGGACAAGCTCGAAGAGCTGCTCGGCCCCGAGGCCAAGGAGACGCTGGACCAGCTCAAGCAGTTCATGGAGATCCTTGAAGAAGCTGGCTACATCCGGAAAAAGGGCAACCAGTACGAGCTCACCCCCCGGGGAACCCGCAAAATCGGCCAGCGCGCCCTCGTGGAGATATACGCGCAACTCAAGGGTGATTCCTTCGGCAAGCACGAGATCCGCGAATCCGGCGGCGGTGGCGAACGCACCGACAGCACGAAGAGCTACGAATTCGGTGATCCGTTCTTCCTCGATATCCGAAAGACCATGATGAACTCGATGCTTCGCGAAGGCCCCGGCACGCCCTTAAAACTGAAGCCTGCCGACTTCGAAGTTGAGCGCACCGAACTGCTGACCCAGACCGCGACGGTCATCATGCTCGACCTGAGCTGGTCGATGGCATTGCGGGGCAGCTTCCAGGCGGCGAAAAAGGTCGCCATGGCGCTGAACAACCTCATCTCGTCGCAGTACCAGCGCGACAGCCTCTACATCATTGGCTTTAGCGCTTACGCCCGCGAACTCAAGGCCGAAGAACTGCCGTACGTGCGCTGGGACGAATCGGTGCTCGGCACGAACATGCACCACGCGCTGATGATCGCCCAGAAGTTGTTGGCCAAGCACACCCAGGGCACGCGCCAGATCATCATGATTTCGGATGGCGAACCCACCGCCCACCTTGAAAAGGGCCGAAGCTACTTCGCCTATCCGCCCAGCCCGATCACCATCCGCGAAACGCTCAAGGAAGTGAAACGCTGCACGCAGAAGAACATCACGATCAACACCTTCATGTTGGACCGTAACTACTACCTGAAGGAGTTCGTGAACCAGGTTGCCCGCATCAACAAGGGCCGCGTCTTCTACACAACCCCCGATAAGCTCGGCGAGTACATCCTCGTTGACTACGTGGCGAGCAAGAAGAAAAAGCTCAGCGGCGTGGGGTAGGGGCCTTCGACGGTGAAAAGGTAGCCTGAATGCGAACTATCCTCCTCGACAGCTTGAGTACCCAGGTCGCTGTCCATCGCTGGGACGGGCAGCGGCTGACCCAGGTCTTGGATGCCATGGACAGTCTCGAAGGCTTCAGCGTCAAACTGTCCGACGCCAGGGCGCCGCTTTCAGCGCAGCTGGATGGAGTCGCCGTATTCGTGATCACTTCGCGACTCGGGCGTCCGCCCGAGGTGGCCGCCACAGATGTAAGGGCAGAACTGCGAGCGAGCGTCAGCGATCCTTCGCCCGCTTACTCCGCAGACGATGTGGATGCGATCACCAGATTTGTCGAACGTGGAGGTGGGCTCCTGTTCATGACGAATCACGGAGATCTGCACGGCCACAGTTCGGCGGACTGGACTCGGCACGATTCACAACTGGCGGCGGCTCTCGGAGTTACGATCGAGCCGGCATGGTTCGCCGAAGGGGGAGCGAAGGACAGCTTCCCCGACGTAGAATCAGACTGCCTTCAATCGGAGCATCCCATAATCCGAGGTGCAGAGG
>JANPDX010000778.1:0-2261 GCA_031431695.1 Dehalococcoidia bacterium | reverse complement strand
CGAGAAGGCCGCCGCGGATAAGAAGGCTGCCGAAGATAAGAAGGCCGAAGAGGACAAGAAGAAGAAGGAAAACGACACCGAATCCACCCCCGACCCCGATGACCCGGACGGCGGCCCTCCCACCGCAGCCGAGCAGGCTCTTCGCGCGGCGACCAACCGACTCCTCGGCCGAAACGATGCGCTCGTCCACGGCCCGGCGACCCAGATCAACCCCGGCGAACAGGGCGAAGTCTTCCAGCATGGCAATGCGCCCCTGAAGGCCTCAGCAGAGCGTGGCCAGGAACTGTTCGGACAGCCGCCCGACCCGAATGCCAGCCCCGCGCCCGCTCCGGACCTCAGCCCGGCCCCTCCACCGATTGGCTCCGATGGCACCGAGATCCTCGTCGAAGACGGCAACCCGTTCACCGGCGGCCAGCGCGGCGGCGGCCCCGGGGACATCCAATTCGGCCGCACCGAACCGCTGATCGGCCTCGAAGGCGGAGCCGGCGACGACGACGCATTGCCTCCAGAGGATGACGACGACGGCCAGCGAGTCGCGGGCAAGCGTTCCGCGCGCACGCTCTTCGCAGTTGACGACGACGACGACTAACCCGGAGCCCAACGCCGCTCGAATGAGTACCGCTGTCGCTGGCTATGGATCGCTCCCGGAACTCTGGAGTACGCTTCGCCCACCTCTACGGGGGAGGCGGGAGAGCACGATGCCCTCGGCCGGCTGGGCGCGGCAACTGCGCGAGCTGCGCGAAAAAGAACACCTGAGGCGCGAAGACCTCGCCGAGTTGGCGCGCGTTTCGCCCGGCACAATCAAAGCCTACGAGCTTGGCCTTCGCAGCCCCTCCCGCCAGTTCCTCGTCGCCATCCTCGGTGCCCTCAAAGCAGACCTGCACACGCGCACCGAAGTCCTCATTGGCGCAGGGTTCGCCGCGGACAGCCAAACGCCAGCGGAGCGCCTGAAGAACTCCTGGTTCACGCTCGACGAAGCGGTCCAGGCCGTCGACCGTAGCCCCTTCCCCGCGCACGTGAGCAACGAAGTGCTCGATGTCCTCTTCGCGAACTCCCTCATGCAGCGCGTCTGGGAGGCCGACTATTCGCAACCGCCACGCAGCGCATTCGAACGCAACTTTCTCAGCGTCCTCAGTCACCCCCATGTCGCCACCCGGCTCCTGAACTGGGAGGAGGCGCTGACGGAAGTCCTCTCCATGCTCAGGTGGTCTCCCACCGGGCCGCGGGTTGGCCGGGTTCTGCGAGTTCAGGCACGAAACGTCGATAGACTGGCGACCCGCCACCGCCGCTCAATAACTACTTCATGCGGCCGTGGCAACGATGGTCGAACGACTCACCAGGACCGCCGCCGTGTCGAACCCGATTGAACACGAACGAAGGTTGGTGGTTGGGTGCCGATGACGTCTGCTAGGTGAAATCGCCTCACTCAGCCTCGAACCCCTGGCTGGTGAACTTGAGTGCACGACTGTTCTCTGTGACTGTTCGAACGACATCGGCCGGGACCCCATCAGGCACGTCCGCTTCGATCTCGAGTGTCACACGGACATTGGAACCTACGAGTCCGACAAGGTGGGCGATGACTTCGTCGGCGATGCGACTCGCGTCGCGGCCTGTGCGCGTCGAGTCCAACGATACCGTACCATGGAAGCGGCGAAGAACGGAAACGGATGTTGCAGTTGCCCCGGGCGTTGCTCCCCCAGTTGGACTCGCTCCGGGTTCAGCGCCAGTCTCAGCCCCCGCGGGACTGCCGCTCGTGCCAGGGCTCCTCTTCGCTGTCTCCTCTTCCATCTGCAACTGCGCCCACTCGGCGCGCACCAGCAATCCCGACACGTTGTCGAGGCTGACATTCACTACCTCTCCGCACCGGAGTCCCCGGTAGCGGTTGTTTGCTTCGTCGTAGCTCTCTGCGTACCCGAACGAATCTTGTGCCCAGAGGAGAGTCCGTAGGCCAGAGCGAATCGACTCCAAAAGCACTTCCGGGTCGCGCAGCCGTGGAAGGTATGTGTACTGAGCGAAGTCCTCGATCAGCTGCTTTATCGCTACGTGATCGCCTCGCCACAGCGGGACATCGTCCAAGTACTTTTTGAGCACGGTCGCCCCGAGACCGGTTATCAGCAACTCGTCGTTCCGGAGCTTCTTGCTCGCGCGCACGGCGAGCGGGTCCTGCCCCGTGAGCCTGATGCTTTGCCAATCGACCGGCGACTGCGGAGTTGCCTGAGCCGGGACAAGCAACCACTGGTATGCCTCGGGTATGCGCGCAG
>JANPDX010000777.1:0-15392 GCA_031431695.1 Dehalococcoidia bacterium | reverse complement strand
CCTGGCGGGTGTCGTGATTGACTTCCAGACGGCCACAGACGCGCAAGCCTCCCTCGAACTCGGCGGCATCGAATGAGCGTTTGAGAATCGCCCGCACTCGCGCCACCAGTTCGCGCGGACTGAACGGCTTGGCGAGGTAATCGTCCGCTCCCACCTCGAATCCTGCGATGCGGTCCATTTCGTCGCCGCGAGCGGTCAACATGATGATGGGGACGCTATCGGACTGCCGAATTTCCCGGCAAACCTCCATGCCGCCGACCTTCGGCAGCATGAGATCCAGGACCACCAGGTGAGGCTGGAAATCGCGGAAGGCGGATAAGCCAAGTTCGCCATCAGCCGCGGTTGCGACGTCGAAGCCTTCACGCGACAGGTAGCGCTCCACGACTTCGAGCACCATTGGCTCGTCGTCTACAACAAGCACTCGCGCGCCGTTCAGTTTCCCCGTCGCCCGTTCCGGCTCACCCCGGAGCCAAGGACCATTCCGAGCAGCAAACACACCAGGATGGCTGGCCACGCTAGTAGCCAGGAGCTGACTAAAACATCGCGACTGGAGGGGCCGTGGGAGAACAACCAGGCTGAATAGGCAGTGAGCAAGACCAGTGCTGCGACGGTTCCGGCGGCGCCGCCAAGTGTCGCCGGGCTAAGGCTCTTCACGAATACTCTCCCCAGAACTAACAGGATGCGGCATCCCGCGCGAAAGGAGCCGGAAAGGGTCCCGCTCACTTTTGACTGTCCCCCGAGGCGATGACGGTAGCCGGTCGGGACTTCAGCCATGGTCATCTGCTTGCTCGCGGCGACCGCGAGCAGTTCCACGGTCCAACCATAGGTCATTTCCGAGGGGCCGATTTGAGAGAGTGCGCTGCGGCGAATTGCCTTGAGCGGCGAGAGGTCCCTCAGCCGTCGTCCGGACCACAAGCCAATTAGCGTGCCGCTCAACCAGTTCCCGAAGCGGGCCGGCCGGGTGATCGCTCCAGCTTCGACCGAGTTACCCGTGCGCACCCCAAGCGCGATGGCTGCGCCTCGTTCGATTTCCGCGAGGAGCGCGGGGATGTCCGCGGGACAGTCGCTCCCGTCTGCGTCCATGAACACGAAGATGTCGCAGTCGGCGGCAGCGGCTACTCCAGTCATACAGGCGCGGCCGTAGCCGGCCACCGGCTCTGGAACCACCGTGGCCCCTGCGGAGATTGCGCGCTCGGCGGTGGCGTCGGTGCTGCCGTTGTCGACAACGATGACCGTCCCGTGGAAGTACGCCGTCGCCTCTCGAATGACGGCTTCGATGCAGTCTTCTTCGTTACGTGCGGGCAAGATCAGCGCAACCTTCATGGGACCCTCCTGAAGACTTCGACGCCGTCCCTGGAGTACACCAGCTCGAGCGTCGAACGAACGGTCTCCAGCTCGCTTTCGAACCCGGCGGAAAGAGACTGCGAACTCCGGAAGCCATACCGATCGATGACGATCCAGTCGGCCCGGGCGGCGTGCCCGGGGAATTCGTGTGCCTGACGCCGCTGGGAAAGGCGGGGAAGCAGTCCCGACTGTGCTGAAACTGAAACGCCTTCATCCGCTGGCACGATGGCGAGCGCTTCTGACACGGCTGCGCGATGGGCCATCGACGGGGGTGTCCCGTTCGCTGACGCAAGGGGATTCATGAAAACGAGCGCAACGAGGGTGGGACCCCCCACGGCGGCCGCGACCAGCGATGGGCGAGCGCGGATTGCGAGGGCTTGAGACCCAACGACGCCGAGGATTATCAGCGCCGGAACCAGTTCGGCCGCGTAGTGCAACTGGAGGTACCGTTGCTGATGGTGGGTCGAGAGGAGCGCCAGGCCAAGTCCCGGAACGACCCAAAAGAGACTCCAGGGCCGGCGGAAGGCGCAAACGGAAGTCGCGGCCAGAAAGAGCGCGACGGTCCACAGTTGCTCGGGATGGAAGGCGACACGGGCCGCACGCGCGGGCGCGAGGACGACGTCACGCACCAGCCATGCATCGAGACCGCCGGGGAAGAGATACCCATACCGTTCTACGAGGTCGCTGCTTTCGCCACCGCGGATGACAGGCATAAGGACGAGGACGACGAGCAGGGCGTAGCCGGCAGCCGCGCCGCCGGTCAGCTTGGCTTCGGTTTTCAGGCCGCGAGACCACATAAAGCCCGCCAGTAAGAGAGCCAGGAAGACTGTGTCTTCTTTGAAAAGGAGGACCGAGAGCGCCACGACGATAGCCATTCGCCGCCGTTCCGCCACGACGGCCCATGCTGCGACGAAGACAGGGAAGGCGGCCATAACCTCCGGATGAAAGTCGAACGCAATCGACTGGTGCAGGTAGGGGTTGGAAAGGTAGGCGACCACCGCAGCACAAGCGATGGCCGGTCGATTGGTGAGGCGGCGTGCAAAAAAGAAGAGAGGAACAGCGGCGGCGACTGCAACTGCTGCCTGGGAAATCGTCAGAAAGTACGGGCCAGCGCCAAGCCAGTAGGCGGGCACAAAAGCGAGGAGGATCGGCTCGAAGTGCTGGCCGGCGAAGTTGTAAGACACGAACGATGTCTCGAACAGCCGTCCACCAGACGTGTTGAAAATGATCTGGTCGAAGAACGCGAGATCGAAGGAGTTCGTCTCGAAGGATTGCCAGCGTCGCGACGCGACCTGAGTGAACGCGAGGAGGGCGACCGCCATGGCCGAAACTGCCCCCGCGAACCAGCCGGCATCCTCCCGAGAAACGGTCAGAGCGCCCAGGCCGAACCGCACCCGCGGCACGCTTCGGGTGGCCTCTCCGACTGCATATTCGCTCGCCACTCCTCGTACTTGTCGCCGTTCCATATCTCCTCCAGGCTCATTCGGCCTGTGTGGCCCAGGATCAGTGAGCCGTAGGGCGCATCGGTGAATGGCGCAATACAGCAGGGCAGCACATTGCCGTTCGCGGTGATGTACATCAGCGACGTCGGGCGGCGGCAAGCACTCCATGGCCGCTCTGCGAATTCCGGCGCGTGTTCCGCCGGGAGAGCCTCGCTGGATCCGCGCAGCACCACTCCCAGGTCTTCGGCGACACGCTCCGCTTCGCGCAATCCCTCGAGTTCGGCCTCTCCCATGTGGCCGTAGAGGGCTTCCTCTTCCCGTGCGAGGTTTCTTCCGGAAAAGACCAACCGCTGAATGTATACCTCCGAAATCCCGGAGGCGGCGGCGACGCGAACCAGATCGGGCAGTTCGCGAATATTCGACTTGAGGCCCGTCATCCAGAGCGACAAGCGAGGCGTTTGCGCGCCGAGTCGCGCGCGAGTAGCGGCGAGCGATTTCGCGTTGGCAATCACTCGCGAGAACATGTCAGCGCCGCGAACAAGGCGGTAGGTCTCCGGAGTCGCGGCATCAACGGATATCCGGACTTCATCGAGTCCCGAGTGGACCAGTTGTTCGAGCAGTCGACCTCGAAGAAGCAGTCCGTTCGTATTGAAAAGCGCATACGCTCCCCGCTCCTTAACGGCCCCGATGATCTCGGCGAGCTGCGGATTGAGCGTCGGTTCGCCAATACCATGGAGAACGACACGCCGCACGGAAGGGAGTTGGTCGAGGAGGGAGCGCGCCGATTCGGGTGTGAGGTCCGCCGACTCTTCGGACATCCCCCAGGATTGCGGGCACGTTGTGCACTTCAGGTTGCAGCGGTTCGTTACCTCCAGGTACATCTCCTCTGGGAGGGGGCGCGAAGGCCGGGGCGCCGCGACTTCGGTGAATTTTTGGGTCATGCGTGTGCCTCCTCGAAGCCTGAATCCGAAACAATCTTGAAGTCAGGGTTGAACGCTTCGTCGTCTCCTCTGACGAAGATTCGGTCGATCTGCTTCACCATGTTCTGGCCCGGATAGCCGGGGACAATGAGCCGGACCGGGTAGCCGTGGTTGGTGCTGAGCGGCGCTCCATTCACGTGGGTTGCCAGCAGAGCTCGTGGATGGCTGAGGCGGCGCCTATGCCAGGTGAAGCCGTAGCCGCTCAGGCTGCGGACCGAGACCGCCCCTGCCCCGGCCCGCTCCCCGGCGAGCGCGAGGACGTCGGCTATCCGCGGCCCGCTCCAGGTGGGCACTTCGGACCACCCACTCACGCAGCTCAGGCGAATACGGTGTTGGTAGGTGGGAAGGGCCAGGATGTCTTCGTACGTGAGTGCCAATGGCTGGTCCACCTCGCCTTCGACGATCAATCGGTAGGCACTTGTATCGACTGGGTCCTGGCGGCCGAAAAGCGTTTCCACCGGGAAGTCTCCGGGGCCGCCTCGTTCTTCCTTCGGAATTCGCCCGATAAAGAGGTTGCCGAATTGGTGACTTCGCACGCCGGTGTTCTGAAACGCCAGCGCGAGCCCAAACCCGGTGGCAGCAAGGCCGGCGAGTACCGTCCGCCGCGCCAGCCTGCTACGCGGGCCTTCCTCGAACTTCGTCACCTCCGGCGACGCGACAGTAGTGCCTCGTGTGCTTCGGAGCGCCGTTGCCAGGTGCCATGCAAGGTGAATCGTGACGAGCGGAGCTCCGATCATTGCCGCCCAGAGGTGGACCTGCACGGGCTTGGCTTCGAGGGGCCAGATATTCGTTGTGGTGTAGTAATAGTGAAAGAGCATGTAGAGGCCGCTGAAGTACAGGACAAAGAAATCCGCGGCCAGCAACGGTGACAGCAATCGCGGGGCCAACGATGGCGGACCGGCGGCCTTGAAGCGTCGCGCCCCGAGGTAGTACCCGGCGAACCGCAACGAGGTGCTCCCGTACTTCGCCAGAAGGATCGGGATCGAAGCCAGCCCCACATAGAAGTGCACGAACCGCACCAGCGTGAACCACGGGGGAAGGTCGTAGTTGAACGTGTAGAGGTAGAAGAACGCCCCGCTCGCGAACATTCCTGCGAGCATCAGCGTCAGGATGAGTCCGAGTTGTGCCGTCAGTCGCGTGCTTGAGTAGGGCGGAACCTCGTGCGACATCAGACAGGCCCCAATCCAAGCCGCGCGGCGGCGGCTCGGGTATGAGGCGCCGACCCCGATAGGTCGGCCTGGGCGAGCACCGTCGTGAGGCTTTCCACGTCGTCGATATCGGTGAACTCTTCAAGTACATCGAAGGTCAGGCCCATTCGCAGGGCGTTGGCGATGAGCTGGGCGAAGACGCTCGAGGTGCTCCACTCGATACCTTCGAAGAGCCCGTCTGCCGAACTTGCCTCGCGAAGGCCGATCAAGTAGAAACCACCGTCTGTCGCCGGGCCCACCACGAGATCCGCCTGTTCCAGGTGGCAAAATGCTTCCTCGATGACGACTCCGGTCAACTGCGGAGTGTCTGACCCGACCAGCACTGCTGAATCGCGGCCGCACAGTGCGGTGGCAAGTGCCGAGGATATCCGGTGGCCGAGATCGCCATCAGGTTGGACGACCAGTGGCGCTCCAGCAGCGATCGAAGCGAACTCCGCCTCGGCCTCGTACGGCGTGAAAGCGATGATTAGATCCTTCCCCGACGCCCGTACAAGGTCCACTGTGTCCTGCAGGAACGATTCGGCCAGTTCCGCAGCGGCAGCGGGCTCGAGGCCCGTGGCAAGCCGCGTCTTACCCAGTCCTGGCCTTGTGGACTTGGCGAGTATGACTAGGGAACCGCGTTCGCACGGCCCCGCTGACGCCCGTTGGATCGCCGTTCGCAGGGGCTGGGCTGGCGCGAAGACGCTGACTCGATAGCCGCCCGGGGCGCCGAACGCAGACCCAGGAACGAGAAAGAATCCGGCCGCTTCTAACTCGCGCAACTGCGACGGCCGGATCGGAGATGGCGGTCGAGCGAGGAAAGTCCAACCCGCGTCCGGAGGCTGAAAGACCCAGCCAGCTTCTTCGAGAGCGGCGAACACAAGAGGCGCGTTCGCCGCCGCCGCGGCGCACCGGGCGGCAAGGCGCGGTCCATAGTCTCGAACCGCCGCCAACGCGGCATCCATCGCAAGGTTCGAAGGCCCTCCGCTCAGCAACTGAACACTTCGGCTGATGGCCTCGACTACGGCCTCGTCTCGACAAGCAGCCCAGCCGATGCGCAAGCCGCCAAGCCCAAGCGGCTTGGAAAGGTCGCCGATACTGATTGCCGACGTGGATACCGAGGCGGCAGGCATACCCGGCCCACCCGCACGCAGGTCGAGGTACACCTCGTCGGCGACCAGCCGGCCGCCTTCGGCCTCGATCGACGCGATCAGCGGATTCAGGTCCATGAGCCGCCCATGCGGAATGGTCGGGTTGTTGACCGCGACCAGCGAGGCGCGGGCAGCACTCAGCAAAGCGCCGAGGCGGATGGCGGTTTCGCGAAAGCTCGGATAAATTTCCTGGCCCGCCGACACCCGTTCTCCACGTCGGACGAGGGCGAAGGCCGTGGCCGCGAGGGCTTCCGAAGCGCCGTTTGTGACAACGATGTGCTCGGCGCTCAGCCCCGGATACAAGCCGGCGATTGCCTCGCGGAGCGCCGGAAGCCCTCCCGGCGCCGCGTATGTGACCCGCTGGTCGGCCAGTTGTTCTCCGCCCGACGGGCTAGAAGTCGAGAGGTCAACCATCCCGGGTCGGTAGTGCCGGGCATAGTAGTCGAGCACGTGCACGGATTCGGAGGAGTCCATCACGCCGATTCTCGGTCGCCGTACGCCGGAAGTGCTTACGGCCAGCTTACGGCGCTGAGGACACACCCGGGCAATGGATCCGTGGGCCCGAGCACGGGACTTAAACAGCGACTCGCGCCGGCGAAAACAGTTCCTTGTACGTGAAAGAGTCCCGTTGTCGGCTTTTCGCGACGTTATGGCGACTTTAGATTCGTGGTTGCCGAGCAGGGATTCGAACCCCGACCGAAGGCTTCAAAGACCTTTGAATACTAGGTCGGCCACCCATGGAACCGAAATCGAACACAAACGAAGGTTCGTGTGGGATGGGGTGGGTCGGTGTTCTCATGCCGGGAGCGCACGTGGCGGCTACACTGTTTGAGCCAGGAAGGGCGCCCGTGAGACTTTCGGTTTTCGTTGCCGTTGTTGTGCTTGTAGCTGGTCTGCTCGCGGCGTGTGGGGATGACGAACAGGCCAAGCCTCTGTTTGAAGAGCTTGCACCGGATGACGGCGAGCTCGACTTGATCCATGTCCACGGTTTGGGGCTGAATCCGGCCGACGGCCTTGTGTATGTCGCTACTCACGGCGGACTTTACCGCCTCAAGAATGGAACGCCAGAACTTGTTGGCGAGCGCCGGTGGGATGTGATGGGCTTCACCGTACGCGGTGCGAACGACTTCATCGGCGGCGGACATCCTTCGCCCAATGAGATCCGGGACGGGAAGTATCCGCCGCTCCTGGGGTTCATCCAGACAAAGGATGCCGCGAAGAGCTGGGATATTCTCGCCATGCGGGGCGAGACCGACCTTCACGCGTTGGCCGTAGGCGGCGGCATGATTTATGCAGTCGACGCCACCAAGGGCCAATTTCTAGCGAGCGTTGACGGGAAGAAGTGGGAGATACGGGCGCAGCTCGTGGCGACGAGCATTGCCGTGGAAGCGAAGATGACGGTCCTGGCGACGACGCCGAAAGGTCTGGCACGGTCGGTCGATGATGGCCGGTCCTGGACGCTGGTAGCAGACGCGCCGGCGCTCGTGTTGGTGGCCACCCAACCGGGGATTGGGCCATGGGGCATCGACGGCAAGGGGACTGTATATAGGAACGGACCGGCTGGAGGCTGGGATAGCGTTGGGACCGTCCAGGGTCGGCCCGAAGCGTTTGGCGCCACCAAGGAACGGCTGTTCGCGGCCACCGACCGAGGAATCTTCGAATCGCGTGACGGCCGGTCGTGGACGGCGCTCTACCTCGCGCCCGGCGGCTAGTGTTGTGCACAAACGGAGGCCACCACTATGAGTGATTCGTGGTGGCGGCGAGTCTGGCAGATTCGTCGCCTTCTCGCTTGAAGGCCGTGGTTCCGCCGGGTAGGCTCGCAATTCCGCGGCCGCGTGGTCGCGACCCTCCTGCTGAGCCCACAGGTATACGAGCATGACGTGCTCCTCGCCGCCCTCCCGACGTTCCTGCTCGCCACCGCCGGACCGGTGCGGATGCGCTTGGCATGGACGGCCTACGCACTCATTGGATGGTTCGTGCTGTATCTCCACTTTAACGTCCTGGCTACGACGTCGGTGAACGTTGGTAGTCTCTGGCTCTTCGCAGGGCTCGCACTGGCGATCCGGATCTCTCCCGGCCGGCCAGTTCGGTTCGTACTGGACGTTGCTAAGCGGGGCGGGCTCGGGCTCGGCTACTCGCGGAAAGTTGCGACCCCATGACCTCGCGCAGAAAGTTCCTCATCCAGGTCTCGCTCGCCGCCGCAGTGTGCATTTCCCTGACCACGTCAGCGCCTAACGCCCCTGCGGCACAGTTGGCGACCGCAATCGACTACAGCTACCGCCGGATAATGCCTGGCATCGCGAGCGACGGGTTGGACTGAGTGGTCACGTTTAACTGATTGTGGCGCCACTCCTCGGAGACCCAACGCTCGAAACTGCCTTTAGTCCCAACTAGATCCGTAGTCCACGGCCCCCGCCAATAACAGGATGGACTGTATGTCGTTGTCGCCATCATCGGTTCCCCGATTGATGAGACAGCACAACCGACCACAGCCGAGTTCGCCATCACGGGCCGACTGGCGGCGTAGTCACTGACAAGACAATAGGAGGCGAGACGAATAAGAGGCATCTCCTACGGCGGGTATTAGGTGGGGCTACGGGCGAACGACGAGTTCATCGAGCACCTGCAGCGCCGCATGGTCTTGCTGTCCGTTCGAACGTCACGCGGTGTGAGGGGCTTGCAAATTCATATCCAGACGATATCGTCATGCCTCAAGCAGAGGAGGTGCCGCTGTGTGGAGAATCCGGGTCTTGCTCGTTCTCGTCGTTCTCGTCGTGGGCGCCGGCACTTCGCTGATCGCCTTCGAAGGCCCGAGCAACGACGCTGCAGCAGCCGGACGATGGAGAATGATCGTCCCGGGCCTTGCACGGGATGCTGCTCGGGCGACCCCTCCTCTGGTGACCCCACCACCGACGTACGACTCTGAGCGCTGGGTCAACATCCAGTTGGTCATCACCGCGCACGAACTGGCAATCACCGGGACGGGAACGTCGGACATTCGGATCGAAGCGTCGCTGAGCGCGAGATTGCCCACCGCCCTCGATCCCCCTTCGCTTGTCACCGGCCAGGCGTTCATCACGCCACACCAGACAGACGATGCTGGCTGCGTCTGGACCCGGACATTCACGAAGCCGGACATCACCATGACGGTTTATTACTCCGGTGATCTCTCCGTGCTCGCCGGTATCGACGGGCCGGATTGGTTCTACATGGCCCAGTGCCCGCGAAACCCCCGCCTCCACCGGTGCGGGTGCCCGCATTCGGTGTGGAAGGGCTTCGTTATTTCCTCCAGTACGCTCTGGAGTCCTTTCGCGTGACGGAGGGTGTGCAGGCTGCCAACTGATATCTATAGCGACCAAAGCGGGTCAGGCTGCATCAAACGGTCAGCCAGTTACAACCGGTCGGCGTTCAACGCGGACGTGTTCGTCGGGATCTTCGTGTACCAGCCGGACTACCCCGGCGGCTGCCTCTTGCCGGTGTGGCCGTGAACGATGCCCCCCGGTTGAATCAAGGGGTGCGATTGAGTCGGCTTCTGATCGCCATTCGGTACAGGTGGGAAGCTGAGAGGCGGCGGTGCCGACGGGCCAGAACCTGCTGAAGTTTTCACGAGGGCGCGGTTAGCGGCACATTGCGATGGCGGCTGCGGCAGAGCGCCCGCTTGTCGGCTGGGTGTCCGGCTCTCCATCGGCCAGGCCCGCACGACATGTTCCTCTGCTGCGTCCCATCGCCTTCGCACAGCACGCAGCGACGGCCATCTCGCGCCTTGATGCCGACGTTAACACGTTTCTGCGCCCAGCCGGTTGGGCCCGCTCGCGCCAGCGCAGGGACACGGCCTTGCTCTGGGATGCCATGCGGCGCTGGGCCTCCCCTGTTCTTGCCCCACCACCGCTCGATGTCCGCGTTCAACCCAACAGTGCCCGCCCGCGTACCCACCTGGCATCCCGCCGCAAAGCCTTCACTATGTTGCGCTACCAGGTTCGAAAACCTCCGCCAGCCGCGCTCCTTCACCTGTAGTAGACGGCAACGAAAGCTTCCAATCGGTCTCGTTTCCGTTTGACCGCGATCGCCATGACGATTCGTCCTTTTTCCGCGCTTTCGTGGTCCGGCGGTGATCAGCAGCGCCGGTTTCGACGTAAGAACCCAACGACGAGGCCCCCGGTGCACTGGCCGCCCGTCGATATCAATGAGGAGAAACCATGCGACTGCGAAAGCTGTCAATCGCCCTGGGCGCATCCGCCCTTGGCGTTGCCGCCCTTGGCGCCATCCCGGCGCTCGGGGCCGACCACCGTGATTCACCGCTCACCAAGGCGGCGGCGATGAGCGATCTCAACGACCTCTACGTTTTCAAGGGCGAATCGGCCGGTTTCACCGCCGCCTTCACCGTGAACCCCCTGACAAGCCCGGCCGACACCGGTAGCCTCCGGCTCGACCCGGCCACCAACTACGAACTGAAGATCGATACGAATGGCGACGCCGTTCCCGACATCTCCTACAAGATCCAGGTTACCGGCACCGGTTCGGTGCAGGACGCCACGGTTAAGAAGGCAACGGGAGTGAACGCCATCACGAACGACCTGGGCGGCACGGTGATCGCCAGCGGCAAGACGAATTCGGGCTCGAGCATCAGCACGTTCACCGGTAGTGGCGGCGAGAAGATTTTCATCGGCGCACGCGATGACCCTTTCTTCTTCGACCTGGCCGGCTTCCAGGCAGGGCTGAAGTTCACGGGCGTCGATACATTCAAGGGCACAAACATCACGGCCATCGTTATCGACTTTCCTTCGACGGCGGACACCCAGCTCGGCCTCTGGGCAACGACCTCGAAACAGGACAACCTGGGCAACTGGGTACAGCTCGACCGGATGGGTCGCCCGGCGATCAACACCGTCTTCATCCCGGCTGACCAAAAGGACGCCTTCAACAGCAACACGCCCGACCGTGACAAGGCGATCTACACGGACGAAGTGACCGCCACGCTCAAGGCGCTTAACAGCCCCGCCGTCGATGCGCTCGCGGGCCTGCTCCTGCCGGACATTCTCACGGTGGACCTCTCCAAACCGGTGAAGTATCTGAACGGCCGCGGCCTTTCGGATGACGTCATCGACATCTCGCTGCAGGCGATCACGGGGAGCAGCACCATCGGCGATGGCGTGAACGCCAACGACCGGGCCTTCAGCACTAGCTTCCCCTACCTGGCCTCGCCGAACGCGGGCGGCGCACCTGGCGCCCCGAACACGGGAAACAGCTTCGCATCCACTGACCGGGGCAACGAGCTATGGCGTTGGACGCTCCCGGCCGGCCTAGTGGTGGCCAGCGCGCTCATGGGTGCCGCTGGTTTCGTCAATCGCCGCCGCACGGGCGAGAAAGGCTAAGGGAGCCCCAGCAATGATGGAACGCACGAGGGGGCGAACGCCCAATGCCGGCAAGGCCCCAGCACTCGGCTGGCGCGTGTTCGGGCAGTACCTTCCCGGGGCGATCGGAGCCCTCGCGGCGTTCCTCATCATTCACAACCTGACCGGAGGCGGCGACACCGCGCCGCCGACGGTCACTGTGGATGCTAACCACAACGCGCGGCTCGCCGCCAACATCGCCTTCTTCGAAGAGCGAGTGGCCGAAACAAAGGACTCCCTGAGCTACAACAGGCTAACCGGACTCTACCTCCAGCGCCTGCGGGAAGCCGGGGATGTCGCCGATGTCCGCCGCGCCGAACTGAGCGCGACGAAATCGCTGGAAGCCGCGCCAGGCGATTATGCCGGGCTCTTGAATCTGGCCCAGGTCCGCCTTGCTCAGCACGACTTCGAATCGGCCGCCACTCTCGCGAGGCAGGCCATGAGTACGATCCCCACGCGCACTGACGCCAATGCCATCCTCGGCGACGCGCAGATGGCCCTCGGCCAGTACGATTCAGCCGGCCACGAGTACCGTGTTTTCCTCGAGAAAACACCCGGATTTTCCGCTTTCAGCCGCCAGGCCGTGCTCGCCGAAACGCACGGCAATGTCGCGCTCGCACAGCAGTTTTGGCAGGCTGCGATCGACGCAGAGAAGACCGACGCGCCCGAAAACGCCGCCTGGGCGAGAGTCCAGCTCGGAAACCTCCACTTCACGATCGGCGACTTGAACGCCGCCAAAGACGAGTACAGTGAGGCGCTTGCCGTGTTCCCGGACTACAGCCACGCCCAGGCGGGGCTCGCGAAGGTCGCCGCGGCGAATGGCGACTACACCAGGGCGCTCGATCTCTTCGCGAAGGCCACAACCCGGTTCCCCAACCCGGTCTATCTGGCCGAACTTGCGGACGTCCAGGCCAAGGCCGGGAGGGCAGCCGAAGCCGCGAGGACGAGCGCGCTCATCGGCGCCATCGGCCAGCTCTTCGAGGCGAACGGCATCCGCAACGACCTCACGCTTATGCTCTTCGCCCTTGACCACGGGCAGGTCACGCGGGACACGGTGGAACGCGCCCGAGTCGCTTACGACGAGCGGCCGTCGCTGGCGGCGGCTGACGTGTACGCATGGGCGCTCTACCGCGTCGGCCGCTTCGACGAGGCGAGCACCCACGCGGATGAGGCCCTGCGCCTCGGCACGAAGGAGCCACTCTACCTCTTCCACGCCGGTATGATCGCTGCCGCCCGGGGCGACGCCGCCGCCGGTAGCGGATACCTCTCGGCGGCGCTCAAGCTGAACTCGAAGTTCTCGGTCATCTTCACCGATGAGGCCGTCGGCACACTCAAGATCCTGCAGAGGGCGAAGTGATGGAGCATCCCCTCCTCCGCCGATACGCCATTCGAGCGCTCGCTGTGCTCGCCGTCGCTCTGGTTGCCGCGACGCCACTCCTCGGAACGGGCACGGCTGTTGCTCACCCGCTTGGCAACTTCACGGTCAACCGGTACGCCCGGATCGAGGTTTACAAGGACAGGCTCCAGGTCCACTACATCGTCGACATGGCCGAGATCCCGACGTTTCGGGCCATGGACTCGATCGACACCGACCACGACGGCGCGGCCTCGGGCCCCGAGCTCGACGCGTACGCCAACCGCCTGGCCGAGACCTACCGACGCGCGTTCACGCTGAAGGCCGGCGATCAACGACTTGCAACCGCGCCAATCGAAACGAGCGCCCAGCTCGTCCCCGGCCAGGGCGGCCTCAAGGTCACCCGTATCGTCATCGTTTACGACGCGCCCATTCCCGACATCGTCCCGGGTAAGAACATCCAGATCGGCTGGGAGGACAACAACCTCCTCAACAGCCAGGGCTGGAAGGAAGTTGTCGTCCGCGCTTCGGACGGTGCCCAGGTCACGAGCGACCCGAAGCTGACCATCGACCAGAGCAACGCGCTTCTGGAGTACCCGACGGAGACGTTGAAGTCGGCACCGCAGGTCTCGCGAGCCACGTTCGGCTGGGTTGAAGGTACTGGGAGTGAGGCGCCGCTGCGGGCTACCCTTCAGGTGACAACGGCGGGACGGGGGAGCAACGGGGTTGCCGGCGCGTTCGAAAAGCTGCTGCAACACGACCGATCGCTGGGGTTCATCCTGTTGAGCCTCCTGGTAGCATTCGCATTCGGCGCGCAGCACGCCTTTGGACCGGGACATGGCAAAACAATGGTGGCGGCCTACCTGGTGGGTAGCAAAGGGACTCCGAAGCAGGCCATCGTCCTCGGGCTGACCGTGACCGTGACACACACCTCGACGGTCTATCTGCTGGGCATCGTCACACTGGTTGCAGCGGCCTACGCCACTCCCGAGACGCTCTACCTCTGGACAGGCCTCGCTTCCGGGGTCATGGTGGTCGGTTTCGGCGCGGTCTTGTTCACCGCGCGGCTACGAGGACTGCGCCACCGGCGACCGTCGAGTGGCGAGCACCGTCACGGCCGTTTCGGGCCTCGCCACTCGCATGAGCCTCGCGTAACCAATCAGAGCGAAGAACACGCTCACGACGAGGGGCACCCGCTCGCCGTCGCCGAAACCAACGCACGCGTCAGCTGGCGTAGCCTCCTCAGTCTTGGTGTCATCGGAGGGCTACTACCTTGCCCATCAGCCGTGGTCGTGATGGTAGCGGCGATTTCGCAGGGTCAGGTGGCGCTTGGGATGTTGCTGATAGTCGCGTTTAGTCTTGGGATGGCCGGAGTACTCACCGGCATCGGCGTCACGCTCGTACTCGGCAGGCGTATCCCGGCAAGTAAGCGAGCACTGTTCAGTCGCCCAATGGCCAGTCGCGTGGCTACCGCCATGCCCATCATGAGCGCTCTCGTGGTGATGGTCGCCGGCCTGGCAATCACTTACCAGGCATGGAACCAAGCAGGGCTCTAAGACTGATGCAAGCCCCGACGCTTCGTCTGGAAGTCAGTGCTGTCCGGGAGGTCCGTGGCAACGGCCGGGCCCGGGAGAGTATAGTGGCGGGGAGCCGCGCGAGCGCGTGCCACCATCCGAAGGGGTTCCCGATCGACTACCGCTTGGCCAACGATGCAGCGCTCGTCGATGCTATGGCGTCCGGCCGCGACGGCGCCCTAAGCGAGCTGTATGACCGTTACCACCGCAGGTGTTTTTCCATGGCGTTGCGGATCCTCGCCGCGGAGTCTGACGCCGAGGAGGCCGTGCAAGAAACGTTCCTGCGCGTTTGGAGGAGCGCCTCCCGGTACGATCCCTCGCGGGCAGTCGTCAGCAGCTGGTTGCTCTCGATCACCCACAATCTCTGCCTCGATGAAATCCGTCGCCGGAAGCGGAGTCCGCAGCTAATCGAATATGGCGGCTTCGACCCGCCGTCAGCCGATCACCCGGACGAGGAAGTCGAACGCGCCATCCTTGGTGACCTGGTACGTGCCGCTCTCCACAGCCTCGTCGGCGACCAACGGAAAGCGATCGAGTTGGTCTACTTTCACGGCCTTTCCAGTCACGAGGTGGGGCAGCTCCTTGACGTGCCTCCGCCAACCGTACGAAGCCGCCTGCGATTGGGCTTGCTAAAGTTGAACGCCATCCTGAAGACAAGAGGGGTGGTCGCAGGTGATTGAGCCAGGGGAACACCCTCGAGACCTTCTTCCAGAACTTGCTTTCGGGGCGCTTGGCGAGGCCAGCGCGGCTGAACTGCGAGCTCACCTCGCGACGTGCGAACCGTGTCGCACCGAGTACCGGGAGATGCTCGAAGTGCTCGACGTTCTGCCACTTGCGCTCGACGACGTGGCGCCCCCCGCCGAGTTGAAAGAGAGACTGATGGCGCGCATTGCCGACGAGCCGATACAGCTCACCAGGCGGCCACGGCCGCGCTCACACTGGTGGCTGGGGGCAGCGGCGGCGGTCGTTC
>JANPDX010000776.1:0-2080 GCA_031431695.1 Dehalococcoidia bacterium | reverse complement strand
ATCACCGAGCCGTTGATGTACCGCGCTGCGGGCGAACAGAGGAACGCACAAATCTCGGCCATTTCTTCGCGTTCGCCGAGCCGGTGTGCGGGGACGTCGCGCACCTGGAGGTTCTCGTAGTCGGGCGTGCCGAGCTGGGCGTATTCCTTCTCGCGCAGGGCCTCTGTAGAAATAGAACCGGGCGCGAGGGCGTTGATCGTGACGTTGTGCCGCGCCCAGTAGTTCGCCAGCGTCCGGGTCATGCTCACCACACCCGCTCGCGCGGCTCCAGAATGGACAAACGGCGGCGCTCCTCGTTCGAAAGCGTAGACGTGGACGATGTTCACGACCGCCCCGAATTGCTGCACGGTGAGTAGCGGCCCGACCCGGCTGAGGACGTTCCAGGTGCCGTTCAAGTTCAGATCGACGACCGAACGCCAGCCGCGGTCGGAGATTTCTGAGGGGCGCGCCGGGAACTGGCCGCCCGCGTTGTTGATGACGAAGTCGATCCGTCCAAAGTGTTCGACCGCCGCCTCTACGAGAGCATCGACCTGTTCAGTGACTCGGATGTCGGTTGCGACGGCGAGACCCTTGGTGCCGAGGGCTTCGCCTTCGGCTACGGTTTCGCTCAGCGTCTCGATGTGGCGGCCGGCGGCGACTATATTCGCGCCGAGTTCGGCGAAGCGCAGGGCGATGGACTTGCCCATTCCTCGCCCGGCTCCGGTGACGAGCACTGTCCGCCCCGCGAAGAGGCCGGGCCGAAGCACGGAAAAGGCGTCAGTCATCGCATGTCCCCGCCACGAGATTCGTATTACCGCTTGAAGCGGAGCATCTGTCCGCTGCCAACGCCGGTATGGCGGCCCCCCTCGTAGGCCACCTGGCCGTTGACGACGACCATCGAGATGCCGGCGGGCTCCTGCTTCGGGTTTTCGTAGGTAGCGAGGTCCTGGACCGTTTCCGGGTCGAACATCACGAGATCCGCGGCGTAGCCTTCCTTCACTAGGCCACGGTTGGTCAGCCCGAAACGCTGGCAGGAGGCGCTGGTCATCCGGCGAATCGCTTCCTCAAGGGTCAGCACCTTCCGCTCACGAACATAACGCGCGAGAACTCGGGGCATCGTCCCAAAGAGCCGCGGGTGAGGATTGCCCTTGAGCACGGGGATGCCGTCCGAGCCGATGAGCATCTTCGGGTGGCGCAGGTTCGTCTCGATGTCGGCCTCATCAATGATGAAGTGGATGCAGATAACCTCGCGGCCGCGAGAGCTCGTTAGCACGTTCTTGACGGCTTCCTCGATGGTCCATTCGTGGTCACGGGCGATGTCGGGGACCATTTTGCCTTCGAACTCGGGATAGTCGGGCGCGTTGGCGATCATCACTCTGTTCGCCCACTCTACGTCGATGTTCTCCAGGTTCACGTACTGCCACATCGGCCCGCTGCCGGCCGTGTAGGGGTATACGTCGAGCGTGATGTCCATTCCCGAAGCATTGGCCGCATCGACTTTCGCCAGCGATTCGGAGACCCGGCCCCAGTTTCGACGTCCGGCGGACTTGTGGTGGGAGATGTGCAGCGGGACGCTGGCTTCGCGCGCGATGTGCATGGCCTCGTCGACCGCTTCGAGGAGCTTGGCGCCTTCGTTACGCATGTGGGTGGCGTAGATGCCGGAGTACGGGCGGCATTCGGTTGCGAGGGCGACGACTTCAGCGGTATCGCTGTACCGGCCGGGCTCGTAAATCAGTCCGGTGGAGAAACCTACCGCCCCCTGTTCCATCGCACGGGCCACGTGGCCGCGCATCTCGGCGAGCTCGACAGCGGTAGCAAGGCGTTTCTCCAGCCCAACCACCTGCGCACGAATGCGGTTGTGGCCAACAAGCATGGCGTTGTTGATGGCCGGCTTCTTGGCCAGGCAGGCCTCGTAGAACGAGTCGAGGTCGGTCCATCCGGAGCCGGTGCCGGAGATATCGCCGGGCATGTACTCGCGTCCAGGTTCGTTGGGGATGGTGCTGAAGCCACAGTTGCCGCTGATATCCGTGGTGACGCCCTGCGCGAGCTTAAAGCTCATGTCCGGGTGACGCAGGAAGGCGCCATCGTCGTGGGAGTGGGT
>JANPDX010000775.1:0-17774 GCA_031431695.1 Dehalococcoidia bacterium | reverse complement strand
ATGGAACGGCACGAGCCGGCATTTGCGCGTCTTGCGGTCCGAGCCATGGACGAACGCAGACGCGACAATTTCCACGACGGTCGCTCACGTCCGGAGCGAAGCCCGCGCGCGGGGCATAGCCGAGACGGTTGACCGCGCCCTAGTGACGGCATGCGCCGAACCAAGCGAGCCCAGCCGCAAGACGGTTCTCTCCACCGCCATGGCGGCACATCACCCGGTAGCTGCTCTTCGGAGGGCGTAGCGGAGCTTGAAGCCTCGAGAGTTGATGCGGCGGATCAGACAGCGCAATCTCGCGAGCATCGACTTTCGGGATTTCCAGCGAGCCGTGGAGCACTACGGGTTTAAGCTCGCCCGGATAACGGGCAGCCACCATATCTATCGGCACCCGCCCCATGCCAGGGAATTGAACTTGCAGCCAGCGAAGGATGGCACGGCCAGGCCATATCAAGTTCGACAGTTCTTGCAGACGATCGAGCGGTATACAATTGTTCCAGGGGCCGACCATGACGCGTGACTACCACATCGACATCTTTTGGAGCGACGAAGATCAAGCGTACATCGCCAATCTTCCGGATTTCGAATTCTGCTCGGCCTTTGGCGACACGCCGGAAGAGGCACTGCGGGAACTGCTGGTCGCGCGCGAAGGCTGGCTGGAAGTTGCTCGCGAGCACGGCGACCCGATTCCCGAACCGCGCTACCGCCCCCTCATCTATCAGGTTGCCGGCTAACTACTGCCGCGCCGCCCACTGCTTGGCGTGATAGGTGATGACGATGTCAGCGCCGGCACGGCGGATGGACGTGAGCGTTTCATCGATCGCCCGGACTTCGTCGAGCCAGCCATTCTGGACCGCGGCCATCAACATGCTGTATTCACCACTGACGTTGTAGGCGGCAACCGGGACATCCACCCTGTCGCGTACCTGTCGAATCACATCGAGATATGGCAGCGCTGGCTTCACCATCACCATGTCGGCGCCCTCCGCGATATCTGTATCGACTTCGGCGAGTGCCATTCGGCCGTTTGCCGGGTCCATCTGGTAGCCACGACGGTCACCGAACTGCGGCGCGCTGTCAGCAGCTTCGCGGAACGGGCCGTAGAAGGCGCTGGAGAACTTCGCCGCGTACGAAAGAATCGGCGTCTGGGCGAAGCCAGCGGAGTCGAGTGCCATGCGGATCGCGAGTACGCGGCCGTCCATCATGTCGCTCGGTGCGATGATGTCGCAGCCGGCTTCGGCCAGCGAGACCGCGGTTTCGGCGAGAAGCGGCAGCGCCGCGTCGTTATCGACTGAACCGTCCGCGGCGAGGGGGCCACAATGGCCGTGAGAGGTGTATTCGCAGAGGCACACATCGCCAACCACCAGCAGGTCTGGGTTCGCGTCCTTTAACCGCCGAATCGACTGTTGGACGATGCCGTTTCGGGCGTAGGCGCCGCTCCCGAGTTCGTCCTTTGTTGCAGGTAGCCCGAAAAGGAGTGTCGCCGGGATCTTTAACTCGCCGAGCGTTTTCGCCTCTCGGCCCAGCACGTCAACGCCCAGGCGGTCCTGGCCGGGCATCGAGAGTATTGGTTGGCGGCCGGAAAGTCCTGCTTCGATGAACATCGGATAGACCAGGTGCGCGGGCGTCAGTTCAGTCTCGCGCACAAGGCCGCGAATTGCGGCGCTTCGACGTAACCTGCGGTGCCTTCGGAAGTCAGGAAGTTCCATGGATTTCCAAGTCTAGCATCAGAGATTCCACCGAACCCTGAACTTCGCTGGTGCGGTATCCTCGGGCGGATGGATCGACGGCTTCCGGCTGAGTACGCGGGTTGGCAAGACCACGAATCTGCCTTCCGGCGGATGACGACCCCCGAACTTGTCGTGGAGATCCAGGATGGCGCACCTGAACGGCGCCTCGCGGCGCTTTCGGTCATCGACCTCGCCGGTGTGGCCTTATCAACGATAGAAGACTGGATTCGGACGCTGCCCGACGCCGAGGCGAACGAACTGGCTGGCGCAATTCCGGTCCAGCGCACTCATTCTGATTGCGCCGAGGACGTGCGCTGGGTGGACGTCGCGAGGCTGGGATACGACGAGCGCCGCCTGCCGACGTTTCTCGTCATGCTCTTCTCGTCGCTCGAAGCTCTCGACGCCCGCGATTGCCCCCAGGCAGCCTCCCAATGGGAACGGGTCGGCGACTGGCTCGGCGAAGTGTACGACCGCATCGCGACGGACGGAGACGACGACGCCCGTGGGGATATCTCCCTGTTCGTCTTCGAGAACTATCTCGATCGAGCGCCGATCTTCGAAGCGTTCTGCGGCATGATAGTCCGTCACGAAGGGCTCGCACGCGAGGTCAGTGTGAACCCGGCGCAATTCCTCACGCCGGTCGATGAGGCTCATCAGCGGTTCGCTCTGGAGGAGGCAGCCGCCAACGGCGGGCTGCCTTTCGCTGTCTCGTGGAGCACACTCGGAGGTGGATAGGCTCAGATCGCGCATTCCCCTTCGCCACGTTGAAGCTGATAGAGTTCGAGGCGGCTCCAGTCGATGAACATCTGCATGTTGTCCTCACTAAAGTCGCCCGGCAGTGTCAGATCCCGAATGGCGGTTTCGAACGGTGCTGCTCCAACGCGGTCGAAGAACGTGTTGAACTCCTCTCCGGGCTGCCGTTCGCTTTCGTAGAGCCTGACGACTCGTTCAACGGCTTCAGGGCCTCGTTTTGCCGGCAGACGCACTTTGAGCTGGGTTGCCATCCGCAGGTTGCCGTTGTCGTAGGAGCCCCCGACGAACATGTGGTAGGCGGGAAGTTGCTGGGGCCCGACTTTCATCGCCGCGCCGTGAAAGCCGATGTTCGCGATGTGATGCTGTCCGCAGCTGTTCGGGCAGCCGCTCATCTTGATGTGGATCCTCTTCGTCAGCGGGTCACTGATCTCCATCAGCTCCACGCGTTGCTGGATCGCCTGGTTGAGGCCCATGGAAGAGGTGATGCCAAGCTTGCAGCTATCCGTTCCCGGGCAGCTGACCACGTCGGTGATGGACTGGGCCCCTATGCCGGCAAGGTCGATCTCCTTGAGCCGCCGGAATACTTCGTAGAGGCTTTCATCCCGCACCCACCTCAGCACGATGTTCTGTCCGACGGTCATGCGTGCATAGCCGCCGGAGTATTCACGCATGATGTTCGCGAGCCCACGGAACTGCTCAGGCTTGAGGTCTCCTCGGGTTACCTTGACCTCGATGGCGCAGAAACCCTGTTGCTTCTGGGCTCTCACGTTCGCCGTTGCGAAGGCGGTGAATGCACGATGGTCGCCGTTCGGTTGGTCATAGCGCGGCTTCTTCGCCGGAGAATTTGCCTCTTCGTCGTGAACGTACAGGAGCCGGTCGGGACGGAAGTCCTTGCTCGACCAGTCTCCCTTCAGCTCCTCCTCCACCATCCGCCGGAACTCGTCGATGCCGACGCGATCGATGAGGAACTTGATCCTCGCCTTTGCGCGGTTCTTGCGAAGTTCGTCCGCTTTTTCGAAGACGCGGACGACTGCCTCGGAGATCTTGAGGTACTCGTCCACCGAAACGAACGGGTAGAGAACTGGCGCATTCCTGGGCATGATGCTGAGTCCGCCACCCGCGACGATCTCGAAGCCTCTCTCGCCGTCCTTAATTCGGGGGATGAAACCGAGGTCGTGGATGCCGGTGATCGCGTTGTCGGCATCCGTCGCTGTAAAGGCGACCTTGAACTTTCGAGGAAGGAGCTGAGAGATCGGGTTCCTCAGCCAGAAACGGGCGAATGCGCCCGCGTACGGTGTCGGGTCGAACAGTTCCCCTTCTTGAATTCCCGCCCACGGGTCGCCCGTGACGTTTCGGACTGTGTTACCGCAGGCTTCACGGCTGGAAAGCCCGGCCTTGCCGATGACGAAGAGGGCGTCGGCGGCCCGCGCCAACGGCATATGGTGGATCTGAATGTTCTGGCGCGTAGTGATGTGGCCCTTGCGCAGAGGGGCGAATCGCTCGGCGACGTCGGCGAACGCATCCATCTGATCCGGCGTTACTCCGCCAAATGGCAGCTTTACTCGAATCATTTGGACGTTGGGCTGGCGTTGGCCATAAACGCCCTGTTTCAGGCGGAAGCCAATGAACTTCGATTCCTCCCACTCGCCGTTGAGCATGCGTGTGGCTTCGGTCTGGAAGTCTTCCAGCTCCCTCTCCAGGACCGGCAAGACTTTCGCCGGGTCATTCGAGTAGACGATCGTTTCAACGTCGGGCACGTAAGTTACCTCCGCCGGGATGCGGCCTCCCGGTGGCACAAGGTTGCGTGATAAAGATGACTGACTTTATCAACTATAGGGATTGCTCGCAACGGGCGATGTTGCTAAAGTTGACTGAACTACTCAGGTATAGCGACGACTGTGACTACCGCCCAAACCTACTCCCAGGCCGAACTCCAGGAACTGAACCGCCGGTTCGAGCCCACGGATCCGCGCGACATCGTGCGGTGGGCCGTCGAAACCTTCGGCGACGGGCTTTCCGTCGGGGCGAGCTTCGGCGGCGCCAGTGGCATGGCTATCCTGCACATGGTCGCGTTGCTTAAACCGAACGTGCACGTCTTCGTTCTCGATACGGATTACCTTTTCGAAGAGACGCATGAAACGATGCGGCGCTCGGTCCCAGCGCTTGGCCTCCAAAACCTTCAGGTCTACAAGTCGAAAATCTCGCACGAAGCGCAAGCTTCCAAACACGGCTCGGCGCTCTGGATGCGAGACCCCGACCTTTGCTGCGAGATTCGCAAAATTGAACCGAACACACGAGCGCTTGAAGGGAAGACAGCCTGGGTTAGTGGCCTCCGGCGCGACCAATCCGAAGGGCGGGCCGATACACCGATCGTGTCATGGGCTCCGAAATTCGGCGTGGTGAAGTTGAACCCGCTCGCGAATTGGACCGAGAAGCAGACCTGGGAATACATCATGAAGAACGAGATTCCTTATAACCCGCTGCTCGACCACGGGTACTCGAGTATCGGCTGCTACAACTGCACTATCCCCGGCGTACAGGGCCGCGCGGGCCGCTGGCAGGGCTTCGACAAAGAAGAATGTGGACTTCACACGTAAGGCTATGAGCGTACTCGTTCATCTTTTCAGCCAATGCGAGGAGGCCCGCTCATGACCGCTGGGCGAGGATTTGTGCTCTGGTTTACCGGGCTTTCGGGGTCCGGCAAATCGACCCTTACAGACACGATCGCGCCGATGCTTCGGGAACGCCGCCAGGCAATCGAAGTCCTTGATGGGGACATCGTTCGAACCCACCTGTCCAAGGGCCTCGGGTTCACGAAGGAGGATCGCGACACCAACATTCTTCGGATCGGCTTCGTTGCGAATTTGCTGGCCCGCAATGGCGTGGCCGTGATAACCGCGGCGATCTCGCCGTACCGCGCGACCCGCGATGCCGTGCGAGCGATGGTGGAAGCGGATGGCGCCCGGTTCATCGAAGCGCATGTCGCCGCGACGCTGGAAGAATGCGAGGCGCGCGACGTCAAGGGTTTGTACGCGAAGGCGCGCGCCGGGCAGCAACCCGGATTCACCGGTATTGATGATCCGTACGAGCCGCCCCTCGCCCCTCAACTTCTCGTCCCGACCGGTCGCGAGCCCGTGGAAACGTCGGTTCAGCGCGTCCTCCAATACCTCGAGCGGGAGGGCCTGGTACCGGTCGCGGAGGCTGCACGATGACCACAGAGCAGGCGTTTGTGCCCGTGGCCCATGACTCGGTGCTCGAAATGCTTGAAGCCGAAGCGATTTTCATCATGCGCGAGGTTGCCGCCGAATTTGAGCGCCCCGCGCTGCTGTTCTCTGGCGGGAAGGATTCGATCGTCCTGCTTCGAATCGCGGAGAAGGCCTTCTGGCCGGCCAGAATCCCTTTCCCGGTGATGCACGTCGATACAGGCCACAACTTTCCAGAAGTCATCCAGTTTCGCGACCGGCGCGTGGAGCAACTCGGGGTCAAGATGATCGTTGCCTCGGTGCAGGAAGCGATCGACCGGGGCGAGATAGTTGAGGAGCGTGGGCCGCGGGCCTCGCGAAATCGTCTGCAGACGCCCGTCCTTCTCGCCGCGATTGCCGAACACCAGCTCGATGCCGCAATCGGTGGTGCGCGGCGCGATGAGGAGAAGGCACGAGCGAAAGAGCGCGTGTTTTCCTTTCGCGACGAGTTCGGCCAATGGGATCCGCGCAACCAGCGGCCCGAACTCTGGCGCCTTTTCAATGGAATGCATGTCCGCGGCGAACACATGCGTGTATTCCCGCTTTCGAACTGGACAGAACTCGACATCTGGCGCTACGTCCAGCGCGAAGGCCTGGAAATCCCATCGATCTATTTCGCGCATGAGCGCCAGGTCTTCGAACGCGATGGAATGCTGATGGCCACAAGCGAATTCATACCGTTGATGCCCAATGAGTTGCCATTCACGACATCCGTGCGGTACCGGACAGTTGGAGACATGACCTGTACCGCCGCTGTGCGGTCAACGGCCGCGGACGTTGACACCGTGGTGGCCGAGATTGCAGCGACCCGAATCACGGAACGCGGCCAGAGCCGCGCCGACGACCAGTTTTCCGAAGCCGCGATGGAAGACCGGAAGCGCGAGGGCTACTTCTAGTGGACTTGTTGCGGATCGTAACGGCCGGCTCGGTTGATGACGGCAAGAGCACCCTGATAGGGCGGCTGCTGTATGACTCGAAGCAAGTGTTCGAAGACACGATGGCGAGCCTCGAGCGCGCCAGCGCGGCCCAGGGGCTCGACGACGTGAACCTTGCGCTTCTCACGGACGGCCTGCGCGCGGAACGGGAGCAAGGAATCACGATTGACGTCGCTTACCGCTATTTCGCAACGCCAAAGCGAAAGTTCATCATCGCCGATTCGCCCGGACACGTTCAGTACACGCGGAATATGGTTACCGGGGCTTCGACCGCCCAATTGGCGCTCATCCTTATCGACGCGCGAAAAGGCGTCATCGAGCAAACGCGCCGGCACACCGCTATCACCAACCTCCTGGGCATCCAGCACCTCGTCGCCTGCATCAACAAGATGGACCTCGTCGCGTGGTCGCAGTCCCGGTACGACGAAATAGAGGCCGATTACCGCAAGCTCGCCGCCCACCTTGGCGTACAGGCCGTCACGGTGATCCCAATCGCGGCCGTCTCGGGCGAGAACATCGTCGATCGCGCCACGACGATGCCCTGGTATACGGGTCCGGCACTTCTTGAATTCCTCGAATCGGTCGAAGTCCCGGATCCCGCCCGCCATGCGGACCTCCGGTTCCCGGTGCAATACGTCGTGCGACCGCTCACGGACGAGTACCACGACTATCGCGGCTATGCCGGCACGGTCGCAGCCGGAGTTGTGGAGGTTGGTGCTCGCGTGACCGTCCTGCCGATTGGCAGGACAACCCGCGTTGCCGCCATCGACCGGTTCGACCAGTCGCTTGCGGCTGCTGAGTACGGCGATGCCGTGACGGTTCGACTCGAAGAAGATATCGACATCAGCCGTGGGTACATGCTCGTCTCCGAGAGTCCTGATGCGCCATCGACCAACAGGTTCACGGCGGACATTTGCTGGATGTCCGATACGACGGTGTTGCGCCCCGGCGGACGCTACTGGATCAAACACACGACCCGGCGCGTAAAGTGTCTTGTCGAGTCGCTTGATAGCCTCTTCGATGTCGAGACGCTTCTGCGTGTGCCGACACCCGAAGGGGTGGCGCTGAACGACATCGCGCGCATCACGATTAAGACGATGGAGCCGTTGTTCCTCGACCCATATTCGACAAGCCGCGACACGGGCAGTTTCATCCTGATCGATGTAGCGACACGCAAGACCGTGGCCGCGGGAATGGTTCGGGACGTGGCGCCGGCTTAATGGGCGAGGCCATCCTGGGTCAATGCATCGAAGCCAAGAGCGAATTGAATCGCATCTCGCAATGACTTGCGCCTCTCCGAACTGAGGGAGGCGATGCGCTCGCCAAGCTGGTCTGCGGGAACGGTTAAAAGCCGGTCACAGTTGATTGCACAATCGGCGAACACCCCATCTTCTCCGGGCGTCAGGGGGATGAACGAACGCGATCTTCTGATGGTAGTGGTCAGTGGCCCGACCGTTACTGACGTGAGGAACTCTAGCGCCGAGTTCCGCGTTACGACGACGACGGGCCGGCGCCCGTCAGGGCCTGGCAAGCTCGCCCAGACGATGTCACCCTGTCGCATCGCCGGGCTCCCATGGCTCGCCCCAATCCTGGATTGACTGCTAGAGTGCTCGGTCCGCCTTTTCGTCCGATGTTTCCGGGAAGTCCAGGTAGGACTGTCGATGCTCGTGTTCCGCGCGCTCGATTTCCGCTCTCCGAAGCTCGTGCTCGATTGCTCCCCGCACGAAGGCCGACCGCTTCTTGGCCTTTCCATCAAGCTGCCGATCGAGCCTCTGGAGCAGTTCGTCGCCGATTACTACTTGTATTGTGGCCATGATTCCATAGTGTACTGTGGGGCGGAACACGGAATCAATCCTACTGGTGCAGTGTCTCATCCGGGTCATCCGCGGTGATTCCCGCTTCGTAGAGTTCCGCAGTTTCGCTTTCCGGCAAGCCGAGGAGTTCGCGGAAGACGTAGCTGTTGTGCTGCGCGAATCCCGGAGCCGGCATCCGTATGTGTCCGGGAGTCCGCGAAAGCTTCCACGGCGGCGCTTCCATTTCCCAGGTTCCGGCGTCTGGATGCGTGTGCGGCACCCAGGATCCTCGCGACCGCAGGTGCGGGTCCGCCATGAGCTCTGGGATGGTCAACACTGACCCGGCCGTGACACCGAAGCGCTGAAGGTGGTGCATCGCTTCGTAGTGGCCGCGAGATGCCGTCCATATGCCGATGATTCGGTCGAGGGCGTCTTCGTTGGCTTTGCGTGAGTCGTTCGAGGTGAAACGCTCATCCGATGCTAGCTCAGGTTGCCCCATCGCCTGAGCCAGGAGGGCGAACGACCTATCGGATTCGCAGGCGATGGTGACCCATCGGTCTTGACCTCCGCTCGGGTAACGGTTGTGCGGTGCGTAAATGGGGTGCTTGTTCCCGACCGGCGGCCGCAGCTCGTGGTTCATGCTGTAGTCCACCAGATACTCACCGACGAACATGGTGAGGTTTTCGCGCTGCGCCAGTTCCAGATACAGGCCCTCACCCGTCCGCGAACGTTGCCGGAGTGCGGTTGCGACCGCTCCTACAAAGGCGGTGCCAGCCATGGGGTCGCCGTAGCTGAAACCGGTTTTCATCGGTTCATCGTTTTCATAGCCCGAAATTGAAACCAGTCCGGCAAGTTGCTCAACGTTCGAGCCGTAGGCGACGTAGTCTTTCTCCGGCCCCGTCTTCCCATGGCCGGGCATTGAGACATAAATGATCCGCGGGTTGACCGCGTGGATGGCTTCGTAGCTGAGGCCGAGGTTGTCCATTGCGTCCGAGCGAAAGTTCTCGACGATAACGTCGCTCACCGCGCAGAGCTTCAGGAGCACATCGCGGCCCCGGGGGTCGCCGAGGTCCAGGGCGACGGCATACTTGTCCCGGTTGTTGTGGTTGAAGTAGGCGGACTTGTTGTACCAGCGAGCCTCGGCCCGTGGGATTTGGCCAAGCGACCGCAGCAAGTCCCACTGGCGAGGGGACTCGACCTTGATCACCTCGGCCCCGTAATCGCCAAGCATTCGTGTGCCGAAGGGGCCTGCCCAGACCATCGTAAGATCCACAACGCGGATTCCGTCGAGCGGCATCGTCACGGCGTACTGACCAGACGGGCGAGACTGGCGGGGCCCTCCCACGTTTCACCATTGTCGAGGAGAACGTTCAGCACGGTGCCCGTGTCTTCGACAGTCCCCTGGAGAACGGCGCCCTGGCGTGGGTAACCTCGCTTTTCTGGGACCGCAACGCGGACGCCTATCGGGAAGTCGGCGGAGGCGGCAATCTCGAGGGTTTCGATGCGGCGGCCGATGGCACGCGTTATCGCCTGGAGCAAGGCGAAATCCTGCGTCTTCCGGAGCGTCTCGCGGGCTTCGGCCGCGGTTGCAGCGTCGCGCGCGCCGCGAAGATCGGCCGGCGCCGGAATCACTTCCTCGGTGCCTTGTTTCAGGAGATTGCCAACTATCCGCTTAACGCGCGGGGCCGCCTCCTCGAGCGCGGATCGGAGGGCCGCCATGTCTTCGCTGGATTCGTAGTAGGCGATTGCCCTGGCGGTTTCTTCTCGCGGTGTCATGAGGCTTCCTTTGCTCCGGCGGAGGCTTCAGGCCGGAGGACGTAGTCGTTCGTGTGTTCGCCGAGCAGTGGAGCGCGTCCAGCGGCCCATGCGTCGGGCCCCATCCACCACGGCGGTCCCGGGTACGAGGCTTCGCCTGCAACAGGGTGCTGAATCCGCTGGATGAATCCTCGCTCGGCGAGATGTGGACTCTTCAGGAGGTCGTCCATGGTATGGACGAAGGCGATTGGCGCCCTGCCCGCGCCCGCGCGTTTGTAGATGTCGTGTTTCGTCTCGGCGGCAGCCCAACCGTAGAATTCGGCCATCAGCTCGTCGTTGTTCTGCGCACGAAGGGCCTGCGTGATGAACCGAGGGTCATCGAAAAGGTCCGGGCGTTCGATGACGTCGGTGAAGGGCTTCCAGTTGCGCGGCATGATGTGGATTCCAAGGTGGCCGTCCGCGCATGGGTAGATGCCGATGAAGCTTGCCATGTGGTTTCCCCGGCGGAGGCCTGCCCATCGGCCCAGGTAGCTGTAGTAGGGAATGCCGGCCTCGAGCAGCGGGGCCATACACTGCTGAATGCTGATATCGACGTGTTGGCCGATGCCGTCACGCTCCGCCGCCAGTACGGCGAGCATCCCGGCAGAGAACGCGTTCAGGCCGCCCTGGTAATCGGCCTGGTAGCCCCCGTTCTTGAGAGGCCCACCTTCCTGCGTCCCGGTAATGAACATCTGCCCGCCCATGGCGAACGCAATGAGGTTGTTGCTTTCGTAGTCGGCGTACGGGCCGTACTGCCCGAACGTCGTGACGGAGACCAGGACAATTCGCGGATTCCGGGCAGCGAGAATGTCGTAGCTGAAGCCCAGCGCGCGCATGTCTGCGGGCCGGAAGTTCTCGATGACCACATCGGCGGTCTCGACGAGTTTGAGGAACCTCTCACGACCTGCCGGACTCGCGATGTCGAGGATGACAGACTTCTTGCCGGTGTTGAGATAGAGAAAGAGCGCGCTGGTTTCACGGTTTGGGACGCCGTCCTTGAACGGCCCGTGGGTGCGGGCGATGTCGCCCTCGGGAGGCTCGATCTTGATCACCTCGGCGCCATATCCAGCGAACAACTTGCCGCAGAACGGCGCGGAGACGAACGAGCCGATTTCGAGTACGCGAAGACCTTCGAGGGGTTGGGCCATGGAGGCGATTCTACGCGGAGAAAAGAATTTCGCGCGGCGGTATTGACTAACGGCACATATGTGCCTATAAATTCGTCATGCGGCGAAAACCCGGATCACTTGTACCGCTTGAGGTCTCGATTCTCGAAGCTGGAATGGTCTTGCTCAGCCAGAGCGAGACAGTATTCCACGGCTACCAGCTGGCGAAAGAGATGAAAGCGCTACAGGGAGCCGCCTTCCGGACTGCGTACGGGACCCTCTACCGCACGTTAGAACGGATGGAGCAGGCCGGCCTGCTCGAAAGCCACTGGGAAGATCCAACGATCGCGGAGGCGGAGGGCCGCCCGCGACGACGGTTCTACACAATCACAGGAGCTGGCGAGGCGGCCTTCCAGGCGGCCAAACCAGTCCCGGAAACCAACCCATTGTTCGTGCCAAGGCCGGGCACGACATGACCACCTCTCAAACGTCATTTGGCGTGAAACTCGTCTCATCCTGGTCTCGGCTGTACACCGTCGGCCTCCCCGATGGGGTCAGAAGCGGCCGTCGCGACGAAATCGCCTCGGATCTGTACGAGCAGTCAGTCGACAATGCTCGATGTCCCTCGCTGGAAGTCTTGCTTCCCCTCATTCGAGGAATTCCGGATGATCTTGCGTGGCGAACGTCGAAATTGGCGGTCGGTTGGTGGTTGGCGGAGTTCGCCGTCCTGGTCGCAGGAATGATGTTTTGCGGCATCGTCGGCGTGCTCAGCACTCTCTACATCACTGGATTGCTCGCCGGGATGCCCGCCATCGTTCTCGGTACGGCGCTTGGTGCCAGCCTGGGACTCTGGATGGCCATCGCACTGCGTGACCATCGACCACTTGATCTTTCCGCTCCGAAGTCTATTCACGTCCTGAATGCACATCCTGAAGGAGACTTTCCGATGACTCGATCGTTCCGAACGTATGCTGGTATTTCGGCCATTGTCGCCGGCGTTATCCAGATCTTCGTCTTTGCCGCCTATGCCACCGGCGCCGATATCAACCCCTGGGCCGCACCGGCAACGATGCTAACGGAAGTCGATGCCAACAACGTCGCCTGGGGGGTGATGACGCTGGGTTGGGCCACCATTCCATTCCTCTTGGTACCGGTCTTCGTCGTCCTTGCCACTGATTCCGGTTCGGCAGCCCCTCAATGGGGATTTTGCGCAACGGTCTTGGTCGCTATCCATGCCGCCCTTAACGCGGTGGCCTTCGGTTTCGCCATGCTCTTGATTCCGCTTGCCAGCGACTTCGCGTCGGCAGCGCCGTCAGAGCAAGTCAGTCTCTTGCAACAGACGGAGCTGGTGCAGCACGTATGGCAACTCTTCCGCGGGATGGCGGGCGCCCCGCTCGTGATTGCGATGTTCGTGGCGGCGTTCATCTGTTTTCGAGCCAGAGTCTTTCCTCGTTGGCTGGGGGTGGTGGCTGTTGTCCTTGGGCTTCAGTTTGTTCCGCCGCTTGGCGGCGAATTCATACTGGAGCCACCCGCGATGGCTGCATGGGCGCTAGGGACAGGGTTCATTCTCCTGCGACGCTCGGGCCCGTCACTCAGGTCCTCGACGGTCGCAGCCACGGAGTCTGCGTAATCTACGTGCGGGACTCTCGCCCGAACCTGCGGCCAATTCGCATGTTCGGGCGGGAGTCGCTGCATTCGTGTTCCGGCGCGTTCAGCAGATCTTCATCGTCGGCGTATCCCCGCTAATCGCCCACATTCTCGCTCCCCCCAAAAGGCCGATACGGAAAGCTCCGGGTATACTCAGATGCACTTTCCTGTTCCCAGGTTCACAAACGCGCGGGGGTTCTAGTATGCCGTTGTCTCTAGGTTTTACTTCGAAGGTTTTCCAGGTCGACTCAATCGACTTGAAGGGTCACAAAGAACAAATCGTCAAAGGCGGACGCCACCTCTTCCCGCTCTTTCCGAAGGCGCTGGAAGGTATCAAGCAAATCGGTGTCATCGGCTGGGGCTCCCAGGGCCCGGCGCAGGCGCAGAACCTCCGGGATTCGCTCGAAGGTACGGACATCATCGTGAAGGTCGGTCTGCGGCCCGGTTCCAGTTCGGCGGATGCGGCCCACGCGGCCGGCTTCGTCGAAGAGAACGGCACCCTGGGAGAGATGTTCGCGGTCGTCGCCGAATCGGACCTGGTCATCCTACTCATCTCCGATTCCGCCCAGGCCGAGGTGTTTCAGCAGGTGTTCGCGAAGCTGCGGCCCGGTGCCACCCTTGGCTTGTCGCACGGATTCCTCGTCGGCCACATGAAGAACGTGGGCGCGAAGTTCCCCGAGAACATCAACGTTATCGCGGTCTGCCCGAAGGGCATGGGCCCATCGGTGCGGCGCCTGTACGTGCAGGGTTCCACCGTCAACGGTGCCGGCATCAACAGCAGCTTTGCCGTCGAGCAAGACATCGATGGCCGTGCCACGGACGTCGCGCTCGCCTGGTCAATCGCAATCGGCTCGCCGTACACCTTCCAGACCACGCTCGAATCCGAGTTCAAGTCCGACATCTACGGCGAACGCGGCATCCTCCTCGGTGCCGTCCACGGCATCATCGAAAGCCTCTACCGCCGCTACATCAACCAGGGCATGAGCCACGACGAGGCCTTCCGCCACTCCGCCGAGGCAATCACCGGCCCTATCTCGCGGATCATCTCCCGCCAGGGAATGCTCGGGGTCTACGAGGCCGTCGGCGCCGACGGGCGTCCGCAGTTCGAAGCGGCGTACGCAGCTTCCTACCCCGCCGCCCACGAAATCCTCTCCGAGATTTACGACGAAGTCTCCAGCGGTAACGAAATCCGCAGTGTCATCCTCGCTGGCGACCGCCTGAAGAAGCGCCCCATGGGTATCATCGACCGCACCGAGACCTGGGACACCGGAAAGGCCGTCCGCACCTCTCGCAGCGAAGACGAAATCCCGCTCGACCCCTTCACCGCTGGCGTCTACATCGCCACGATGATGGCCCAGATCGATGTACTTATGGCGCACGGCCATCCGTATTCAGAGGTCGCCAACGAATCGGTCATCGAAGCGGTTGACTCGCTCAACCCCTACATGCATGCGCGCGGCGTTTCCTACATGGTGGACAACTGCTCGACCACCGCGAGGCTCGGATCCCGCAAGTGGGCGCCTCGGTTCGACTACATTCTTACCCAACAGGCCTACTCCGCCCTGGACGCGAAGGATCCGCTGGAACTCGGGCGAGTCGAGAGCTTCAAGACGCACGAAATCCACCAGGTACTGGCCGAATGCGCGAAGCTGCGGCCCTCGGTGGACATCTTCGTCGAGTAGCTTCGACCCAACACCCGCGAAAAAATCAGAGGGCCCGCACTGCTGCGGGCCCCCTGGCTTATGTAGGAAGCGTTGCCGTTCGGCGGACTAGATGGGCAGTATGACCTGCCGGCGATGTCTGTCGTTCGCGTAATTTTCGTAGGGGTTCACGCCGAGCTCGCGGAGCATTGCGTATCCCTCGATGACGCGAATCTTGCCATCGACGATCCGCACCCAGTCCGCAAAGCGCGGCCGCGTCGGGTCGATTGCCAATTCCACAAGCGCATCGTGTTCGCCAGCAACGAGGTTCGTGACGCGCAGACGTCCGAAGGCTGGCATCGGGATATGTCGGAGGAAGTCAAGGATGGTTTCGGCGCCGTTGGCGATGCCATAGACACCATCGATGCAGACGGCTTTTTCGTGCATCTGTTCCGTGGCCCCCGCCGAATCGCCCGAAAACAGCGCAGCGTAAAACTTGTCGATGGCCGCTTTCGTCGCGGTGGCGCTACCGCCCTTGTAGCTCTGTGCATCCGTCATGGCAGCGATGGTCGGCTTATCGAACTCGACGTCACGGAACATTCCGTAGAGCCGCCGGCCGGTTATTTCGCCAGCCTCGTCGAACTCGAAAACCTCGAGAATGCGCTGCGTGAACGCGCGCCAGTCGTAGGCTTTGGCTTCGATGGTGGCGCGAACAGCAACGACGTTGCCCTGCTCGATGTATTCGAGTTCGGCGTAGTTGCAGTCCGCATAGTCGCGGAGGAACTCGCGATGCCAGTCGGCGATGCCGACACTGTCACGGAGCGTGGGGCCGCGGAACGAGTGGAACACAGCGTCGGCCCGGTGATGGGCTTCGATTTCGGAAAACCGGTCGAAGTTAATGGCGGTGATCAGTGCGTTGACCGCGGGAATGTTCGACATACGGGCAGCAGTACCTGTCCTGCGAGGGTCTGCCGGATTGTACTCGTTGTCACGAATGCGCGGTAGGCGCGGTGGCTGCACCTGAGCGCGCAGGCACTGTACGCTCTCTACCCTGCCCCGAACGGCCGTCCAAGGAGCCCAAAGTACATGACAGTGATTGCACCTGATGCACGCGACAACCTGACCCAGGTCGATGCCGAGGCACGCGCCGCCCGTGTCCCAACCTGCGACTACTCAATTTCGCTGGAGTTGACACGCGGCGCCGAGACCTACCGCGGCGATGTGACGCTTCGCTTTGAAGCTTCGGGTGCGGAGGACCTGTTCTTGGACTTCCGCGGTAAGGCGATCGAGAAGCTGGAACTGAACGGCTCGGCGCTCGAACCGCGCTGGAACGGCTACCGCCTCTGGCTCCCCGGGGAGTCCCTGGCCGCGAGTAATACGGTCCGCGTGGTTTACGAGAATGAATACGACCACGAAGGCGACGGCTTCCATCAATTCAAGGATCCGGAGGACGGCGAAGAGTACTTCTACTCGAACTTTGAGCCTTATGAGAGCCATCGGCTCTTTCCACAGTTCGACCAGCCGGACATCAAGGGCACCTACAGCCTGGCAGTCCTCGCCCCGGCCGAATGGGAAGTCATCGCCAACAGCCGCCAGAGCAGCCGCAACCATCGCCGCGAAGATGGCCGCACGCAGCACACCTTCGAAAAGACGAAGCCGTTCAGCACCTACTTGTTCGCACTGGTGGTTGGCCCGTACCACGTGGCTCGCGAGAAACACGGCGATATCGAAATCGGTCTGTTCTGCCGGAAGTCGTTAGCCAGGCATCTCGATACCGCCGAGCTATTCGAGGTGACCCGCCAGGGCCTCGACTACTTCGCCGAATTCTTTGATTTCCCTTATCCGTTTGGTAAGTACGACCAGTTGTTTGTGCCCGAATTCAACGCGGGGGCCATGGAAAACGTGGGTTGTGTCACTCACAACGAGTACATGGTGTTCCGCGATCCGCCGACCGAAAACCAGCGCCGCGGCCGGGCCGAAGTCATCCTCCACGAGATGGCCCACATGTGGTTTGGAGACCTCGTGACCATGAAGTGGTGGAACGACCTCTGGCTCAATGAGAGCTTCGCGACCTACATGTCCTACCTGTGCATGGAAGAATCGACGAGATTCAAGACCGGCTGGCAGGACTTCGCTTCCTCGATCAAGAACTGGGCCTACCGCCAGGACCAGTTGGTTACCACGCACCCCATCGCCGGGCAGGTGGAGGACACGGAGCAGACGTTCCTCAACTTCGATGGAATAACCTATGGCAAGGGCGCTTCGGTGCTGAAGCAGCTGGTGAAGTCGATCGGCATGGAGGGCTTCCGCGAAGGTATGCGCCACTACTTCCGGACCCACGCCTACGGGAACGCCACGTTGGCCCAGTTCATGGGTTCTCTTGAAACGGGCAGCGGCGCCGATCTCAAGGAATGGGCGCGCCTCTGGCTCGAGACCCCTTCGCTCAATACCATCGGCACGCGCTGGGAGGCGGATGGCGATCGCATTACCCGGTTCGAGCTGACACAGTCGGCACCCGCGGAGTACCCGACGATTCGTCCCCACAAGATCGATGTAGGCCTCGTCCGCGACGAGGGAGGCCGCCTCGAAATCACAGTGGTGCCGGCGTCGATCAACCTGACAGAGGCCGAGGTTCCGGAGGCGCGAGGACTTCCCCGCCCATCACTCGTCTTCCCGAACTACGGCGACCATGGCTACACCAAAGTCGCCCTGGACCCGGATTCGCTTGCCTTCCTGAAAGAACACATGCAACGCATCGATGATGCGTTGCTGCGTCTCCAGTTGTGGACATCGCTCTGGAGCATGGTCCGCGACCAGCAGCTTCGTTCGACCGAATATCTCGATCTCGTACGGGCGAAGATATCCCGGGAGGAGATGCCCGAACTGGTTGAAGCCGTCCTTTCGAACGCGACTGCCGCCATCGCGCGATATGTCCCGGAGGATTGGAAAGCACGCGAGGCCCACGCACTCGCGCAGACGGCATACATGGCGCTCAAGAGCCCCGGGTCGAGCGATCTGAAGATTATCTGGGCGAGGACGCTGATCGGGAACGCCATGGCCGCTGAAGACCTGGCACTGGTAGCCCGCCTCGCTGACGGTGACGAGGCCATCGAGGGCGTCAGCATCGACCAGGACATGCG
>JANPDX010000774.1:0-6939 GCA_031431695.1 Dehalococcoidia bacterium | reverse complement strand
ACCCGGTTCTTCAAGTCCACACCAGAGAAGGGCTCGTCGAGGAGCACGAGTTCGGGGTCCTGGACCATGGCCCGGGCGAGGAAGACGCGCTGTTGCTGTCCGCCAGAGAACTGGCTGATATGGCGGTGCCCGAGGCCCGATAGGCCGAGCCTGTCCAGCGCTTCATCAGCCCGGCGGCGGTCGGCGGCGCCGGGGAACCGCAGCCACCCGAGCGAACGGTAGCGGCCCATCATCACGACATCGCGCGCGGTGACAGGGAAGTCCCAGTTCACTTCTTCACGCTGTGGGACGAAGGCGACGCGGGATGCCCGGTCGCGGATTGGGCCGCCGCCCAGGCGAATCGTGCCGGACGTTGGCCGAATGACTCCGGCGATGGCCTTCAAAAGGGTGCTCTTACCGCTCCCGTTGGGGCCAATGAGACCAACGACCGTGCCCTTCGGCACCACGGCGTTGACGTCGCTCAGAGCGGCGTTCGCCCCGTAACTGACGGAGAGGTCAGTGATTTCGAGCAGGGCGCCCTGGGCCGCTGTGACGGGTAGGGGGATGGCGGTTATCGAAGGGCCTCCGCGATTTTCCTGGCGTTGAAGAGCAGCATGCCGTCAATGGTTTCAGCGCCGCTGCCAGTCTTGCCGAGGGAGTCAGCATACAGACCCGTAACAATTTTCACGCCCGTGTCTTTCGCAAGCTCGAAGGCGACCTTCGGGTCGATCTCCGCTTCGGCGAAGATGGCCTTCACTCCTGACGCTTTGACGAGATCGCTCAGCCTAGCCAGGTCTTTCGCCGAGACCTGGCCCTCCTTGGAACTCACGGGAAAGACAGCACCCACGAACTCCAGGCCGTAATAGTCGATGAAGTAGCCGAAGGCGTCGTGGTTGGTGACCAGCTTGCGGTTCCCACGGGGGATGGAATCGATGAGCAGCCGGACCTGGGCGTCAGCGTCATCGAGGCGGGCCTGGTAGGCCGCGCCGTTCGATTTGAAGGTCGCGGCGTTCGCCGGGTCAGCCTCGCTCAGTGCCGCAACGATGTTCTCGATCATGAGCTTTGCGTTCGCGGGATTGTGCCAAACGTGGGGGTCATCATCGCCTTCGCCCGACTCGGCCTTGAGCACCCTAACGCCCTTCGTAACCACAAAAACCTGGCTGTCGCCGCCGGCTCCCTTGATCGACTTGTCCAGCCAGTCGTCCAGGCCGATTCCGTTCTTCAGGACGACTCTGGCGCCATTGATTTGCTTGATCGCCTGGGGGTTTGGCTCGTAGTCGTGCGCGTCGGCGCCAGCGGAAAGCAAGACGGTCAGATGCACCTTGTCCCCGGCGACGGCCCTCGCCAGGGCGCCTATCTGGGTGGTCGTGGCGACGACGTTTATTCCCGCGCCAGACGAAGACCCGTCGTCACTCCCGCCGCACGAGGCCGCGGCCAATGCGAGGCCGATCAGGAGTGCTGCAAGGATGCATCGACTGCGTGACATCGGGCGACCTTTTGGGGGTTCGGTGGGCTGAATGATACTTTGTCTCAATAAGGAGGTGCAAGCATTTCCTGATGGCGTTTGCTGGCCGGTCGTGGGGGGTGCGTTTCTCGGGGCGAGCGCGCGCCTCCGCACTCGCCTCTGACGGGTGCTTGGTTTCGGGCTGGGGTGCTCGGCCTGGGCGAGCGAGCGCTTCCGCTCTCGCCTCTGATGGGCATTGGGCGCGCCCGGCTTATGTGGCGGGGAGGATGACGCCGGGGTTCAGGATTCCTGACGGGTCCAGTGCCCGCTTGATGGCCTGCATTGCGGCAATGTCGGCCTGTGAGCGAGTCAGACTCAGCCAGGGACGCTTTGCGATGCCAATGCCATGCTCGGCGCTGATGCTCCCGCCGAGTTCGGCCACGAGGCGAAGGACGGCATCGTCGGCGCGTTCGTCGTCCGGCTGGAGACCGAGGATATTGACATGAAGGTTTCCGTCGCCAGCGTGCCCGAAGAGGATGGGACGAGCGGACGGGACGGCTCCGGTGATGGCCGGGCGGACGCGGGCTTCGAACTCGGCGAGCCGCGACAACGGGAGTGATACGTCGAGTTTGTGGGGTATGCCTTCGGCGTTGATGGCCTCGGTATGCCGTTCGCGGTACGCCCAGAGGCGCTGCCTTCCTGGCGCATCGGCGGCCATCGCGGAGTCTTCGATGCTGTCGCAGTTCGAGAGCACGGTGGCGAGTTCGGCGGCTTCGTCACGGGCCGAGGCGCACTCGACGAGGACGTAGCACCCGGGGATGGCTCGGAACGGCGGCGGCAACCCGACGTGCCTGCAGACGAGTTCGACACCCTCCGGGAAGAACACCTCCGCCGCTTCAAGCGAAGGCATAGCCGCGCGGACCGACGACACCACGGCAAGAGCGGCGGAAATGTCCGGTACGGCCAGCAAGGCGACGACTCGATTGGGCAACTGCGGCACGAGCTTCAGCCTGACCGCCGTCACGATGGCGAGGGTGCCTTCGCTCCCCGCGAGGAGCTGGCCGAGGTCGTAGCCGGTGTTGTCTTTCACCAGGCCGGGCAGGCGGCGGATGACTTCGCCGCTCGCGAGTACGGCTTCGAAGCCCAGGATTTGGTGGCGCATGCCTCCGTAGCGGATGACACGGACACCGCCCGCGTTGGTGGCAACCATGCCGCCGATGGTTGCGCTATCGCGGGAGGCGAGATCCACGCCGAATGCCCAGCCGTGGTCGCGGATGTGCTGTTGCAGGACCGCGAGAGGCACGCCCGCGCCGGCGGTGATTTCGCCGGAAACGGGGTCGAGGTCGGAAATCGTATTCAGACGAGTGAGCGAGAGGACAACTTCGCCATCGCGAGGGACGCTGCCGCCGACAAGGCCGGTGTTTCCGCCCTGTGGCACGACTGCTGCCATTGCACGATTGCAGGCGCGAAGCACCGCGCTCACTTCCTCGGTCGAGCCGGGGCGCACGACGAGCCTTGCGGTGCCGTGGTAGCGGCGCGACCAATCGGTTTCGTAACTGGCGCGGAGGTCGGCGTCAACGAGGACGTGCTGCTCGCCGACGGCGGCCCGTAGTTCGGTGACAAGGGGGTCGGGCATGGCGCGAGTCTAACAAGTGCCGGGTTAGTCGTCCGCATCCTCGGGTTGTGGCGCACTCGAAGCGACCAGCGTCGTGCGGGCGGGGATCTCTTTGGCGATGCCGCGAAGCGTCTCGACGACCTTGTTATCGACCGCATCCCGCGCGGCGCGAATCGCGCTGAAGATGGCACGCGCGTTCGAGCGGCCATGCCCGATGACAACGATCCCATCGACGCCCACAAGCTGGGCGCCGCCGTATTCGGCGTAGTCCAGGCGGCGTTTCACTTTGCGCAGTTCGGACATGAGGATGAGCCCCGCGGCGCGGTTCCACGGAGTCAGTTCAACGGCCTTGCGGATTTCGCCGAGGAGCAGTTCGGCCATGCCTTCGGCCGTCTTGAGGACGACGTTACCGGTGAAGCCATCCATCACCGCAACATCACAGACGCCCCGCGTGAGGTCTTTGCCTTCGACATTGCCGATGAAGTTCAGACGGCTGGCGCGGAGTGCCGCGTTGACTTCGATGGTGAGTTGGTTGCCCTTGGAGTCTTCCTCGCCGATAGAGAGCAGGCCGACCTTCGGATTCACGACCTTGAACATGCGCTCCATGTAGGCTGCGCCCATGTAACCGAATTGAAGCAGGTGGATCGGACGGCAGTCCGCGTTGGCGCCCACGTCGAGGAGCATGGTCAGGCGCCCTTCGCCAGACGGGAATACAGTCGCCAGGGCCGGGCGGCCAATGCCCTTGATCCGGCCAAGGGTAAGTAAGGCGGAAGCCATCGTGGCGCCGGTGTTGCCCGCGGTGATGAAGGCATCGGCTTTGCCTTCCTTGACCATGCGCATGCCGACGTTGATCGAACTGTTCGGCTTGTTCTTCGCGGCCTCCGCGGGGTGTTCGTCCATAGCGATGATGTCGGGGGCGTCGATGATGGTGAGATTGCTGGCGTTGGCGCCTTCGAGTTCGGCTTCAATGGCCGCTCGTTGGCCAACGAGGAAGAGTTCGACGCCGAGGCCGCCGGCGGCCATGAGGGCGCCCGCGACAATCTCCCCGGGCGCGTTGTCGCCGCCCATCGCATCGACCACGATTCGAGCCGTCATCCGTGCCTCCTGCGGGCTATGGCGATCATTCGCTCGCTGTCGTTCGAAAGCGGGCCGAGGTCATAGTCACCGTAGATATCCGAGAGTAGCAGCCCGGCCGACTCGAGCAGGTACTCCAATTCATACCGGTAAACGTAGCGCAGCCGGTGCTCGGCCATCCGCCGGCGAACGTTGCCTTCGCTACTGAGCGTCTCGTAACTCACGCGGAGGTAGCGCACTTGTTCCGCGAGGTCATCTTCGTGGATGTGCCAACAGTCGAAACTCTCTCCTGAGGCCGTTTCCCCGGTGAAGACGAGACGTTGAAGGCCGTTGGAGTCTGGGTCGAGTGCCGCCGCCGGGCCAGGAAGGTCAATCGCGAGCAGCCCGTTGAAGACGAGTATCTTGGCCAGGGCGCGAAATGTTTCGAGCTGCTCCTTGCCGTGTTCGCAATAGAGAAGGACGTCGAGAGGGAGGAGCACGAGCCCGTAGTGGTCGGGCTCCAGGGTGAGGTCGGAAATTCGTCCTTCGATGAACTCGACATCGATCGCGTCGTCTTCCGCTTTCTGTCGCGCGATTGCGAGCATGGCGCGCGAGGGGTCGATGCCGGTGACGTTGTACCCCTGGCGCGCGAGTTCAAGCGCGATGCGCCCGGTGCCGCAGCCGACTTCGAGGACGGGACTGTCGGTGCGGCCCGCGAACGAGGCCCAGAGGCCAGCGTCGTCGCGAAAGTCGTCGTGGATGGCGTCGTAGAACTCGGCGTCGATGGCGTAAGGGTCGGTGGACACCACGGGATGCTATGTCAGGCCCTATCGAACGCGCCACCGGCGGTCGAAGAATCGTATGTGAGACAGATGCTTTTCGGTATGGCGTTGATCCTGGCGTACTTCGTGCTGCCGGGCTGCGCCGGGATGGGTTAGGCGGGCGGAAGTCACGCGCCGGTGCCGTCGCAGCTCAGACCAGGCTGACCCAATACCTCGACCCATCGGGCGTTCGTTCGAGCAGGTGCTCCTCGATCATGGTCCGCCGGAGGAGCGCGGCGTCGCGGAAGGCTGCCCAGCGGTCGAGGATGTCGTTCACTTCGGATTCGGTGTATTCGCGGTGGCCTTCGAACTTCGCGACCAGTTAGAAGACCGCGGCTCGCTGGTACTGCCGTTTCGTCGGCCAATGCGTGAGAAGGCCCTGCCCGTCGAGCCGGTGGCCAAGCTGTTTCGCGGCCTCCGCCGGGCTGCACCCGCTCACTTCTTGTTGCGCTCCTGAGCGAGCAGACGGGAAAGCACCAGGTAGTCACGGTCGGCGTGCGTGACATGGGCGGGGACCATGGATTCGGCAAGCGCGTTGCACGCTGATTTCGTCAGGGAGAGGGACATTGGGTCCTTGTCGAGGAGCTTCTTCGCCAGCGCGCGGGCCGATGGCAACAGTTCGGCATCCGGGACGCGGTGGTTGAGGAAACCCCAGCGAAGCGCGTCTTCGCTGCTGAAACGGTCGCAGGTCATGACGAGTTCTTTGGTGCGGGCCGGGCCAAGTTCCCGCATAAGCCGCGGAAGGGCGTTCCAGGTGAGCGGGATATCCAGGTCAACTTCGGGGATGGAAAACCAGGCGGATTCGGCCGCTATGCGGATATCGAGGCAGGCGAGAAAGACAACCGCACCACCGATGGCGAGCCCGTTGACCGCGCCGATCGTCACCTGGTCGAGGCCTTCGAGCGCGGCGGCCGAGCGGTTGCCGGCGCTGGAGCGAAGCCGCTCCTGGAGGTGTGACGCGTTCGGGTTCGCGTTCGTTTCCGAGAGCGGAGACCGGTTCGGGCCGGATGCGCTGCCCCCGAGGTCGGCGCCGGCGGAGAAGGCGCGGCCTTCGCCGGTGAGGATGACGACGCGAGCTTCCGCGTCATCGGCAAGCTCGCGGCAAGCTTCCTGGATTTCGGCCTGCATGCGGAAGTTGATCGCGTTCAGCTTCTCCGGGCGGTCCAGCGTGATGGTCACCAGGCCGGGCAGTTCTTCGTCTCGTTCAAGTCGTAGTGTTTCCATTGAGCGCCTCCGCGAGGATGGTGAGCGGGCGAGCGCGGCCGAGCAAGTGTGACCCAGATCACGCAGGGAAATGGCGCGAACGGTTGCACCATTTGACGCGACACGGGTAGAGTGGAAATTGTTAAATGAACATTCATTCATTTGAATGAATGGACGTTCACATCCTGGAAACAATCCCTGGAGGCCGCACCCTTGAGCCGATTTCTTTCACCTGAACACCTCGCTCGCATGGCCACCAATCACCCGTGGGTGGTCGTTGGTGCGTGGGTAGCTTTGCTCTTTGGAGCGATGCTGTCGGCTTCAAGCATCGGCGGCGTGTTGACGAGCGAAGCAGAGACGTATCGTGCGAGCGACTCGAGCCGAGCCGAAGACCTCATGATCGAGCGCATTTACGGCACCGAGCCGATCACCGAGACGGTCGTCGTGCATTCCGAATCGGCGACCATCAGCGACGCCTCGTTCCGGTTCCATGTGGCCGAAATTGTGGCGGGACTGCGGGCGCTGCCCGGACTCGAGGTGGTCAACTACTACGAGGCGCAAGTACCGTCGCTGGTTTCCGAAAGCGGGCGTTCGCTGCTCATCCCCGTGAACGTCACCCAGGGTGATGCGGAAGACCGCGCGGCGGACATCGTCGGCGTGCTCGAAAACTTCGACGGCCGGGACGGCTTCACCGTCGTGACCGGCGGCGCGGGGAGTGTGGCCCTTGCATTCAACGAGACCTCGGAGAAGGACCTTCAGACGGCCGAAGTAATCGGCCTGCCGATTGCCCTGATCATCCTGGTGGTGGTCTTCGGGGCCCTGGT
>JANPDX010000773.1:0-2250 GCA_031431695.1 Dehalococcoidia bacterium | reverse complement strand
AAGCGAATATGACGTTCAGGATCTTCTACACGCCGTTCTTCGTCCTTGGATCGGCGACATTCGTGCGGAGGAGTTCACACCTAGCTACGCTGGCAGTAGTACCCGAATGGACTTCCTCCTACCCGCCCATTCGCTCGTCATCGAATTGAAGTTCGTCCGTGATCGCGCCCATGGCAAGCGTATCGGCGACGAACTCATTATTGACATCGAGCACTATCGTCGCCACCCCGACTGCAAGAGCCTGTGGTGCGTGGTTTATGATCCGGAGCATTGTCTTCCGAATGCGGAAGGGCTCTGCAAGGATCTTGAGGGAAAACGTGGTTCCAAAGACGGGGAGGTCTCAGTGAAGGTCTTGGTTCTCTAGCCTTCTCCGGGTATTCCCGTCCGGGCACTGCCTGCCTAACCTCGGCTTGCAGCCGACGGCGGCGCGTGCAAGCATCTGATGCCGCCGCGGCTGAAGCCGGGCGTTAGGCTGCTCTATTCCGAACTCGTGGGACCAGTAACCGGGCCACATCACGCGAGCTGCCTCCGAGCTGAAACAACGCTTTCAGCAACAGGTCGGTGCTCACCGTGCGATCGGCCGCCTCCATTTTGGCCACGCGAGACTGGCTCGACCCGAGGCGCTCAGCCACTTGGAGCTGGGTCAATCCGAGATGCTCGCGGCGGCGGCGCACGCCATCGGCCAGCGCGAGCTTCACTTCCACGAATTGGCGCTCCTCAGGCGACAAGGCCAGGAAATCCCCGGCATCTCCGACCACCCACCCGGCCCGTTCGAGCTTCCGGCGTTTATCGAGGCGCACGACGCACTCCTTTCTGGCTCTTCACCACGCGCTGGTACTCGGCGAGGCGCTTGCGACACTCGGCGATGATCGACCGTGGCGTGGCCGCGGTCTTCTTCGGGAAGACATCGAGAATCACGATCGCATCGGTGGCCAGGTGGTGCATGATCCGCCACGTGACTGAGCGGTCCACGATCCGCAGTTCATGGCTGGCTGCTCCAAGGTCAGGCATCGGCCGAGCGTGTGGCAGCCCCAAACTCTCGCCACGCTGCAAGCGCCGCAGCAAGAACCCCGCCTCCACTCGGGCCGCTTGGCCGAAGGGTGGCGTCTTGACGGCGCCGCGCAACCAGACGAGTGGCTTGTCGCGGGGGCTCATCGGATCGAATAATATGTCATATCGGACATACGCACAAGCGCAGCCTAACCCGCAAATGGAGCCGACACGCTCGGCCCGCTCGCGCGTGCCAGCGCGTGCGGCTCATTTGCCACGTTAGGCCGAGTCTGCTTGGAACCGTACCAATTCTGGAGGTAGCGTGAACGTCGATCGGTGGCCACACTGGGTGAGATGGCTCCTGTTTCTGCCCGCCGGAATCCTGGCGATGACCGTCATGCAGTTTGTGTTGACACTGGTCCTGTTGGTGAATGGCGATGACGTGTCTCTGCTCGGTATCGGCATAGAGGGGGCCGCGGCGCGCGCGATCCAGGCTTTCTGGTACGAGGGCTTGACTCGCTTTTTAGAACCCTACGCATTCGTGGCCACCGCTGGTCTTGTGGCGCCAGCCAGGCGCGCGGCGTCGATCGCAGTTGCAGCGGTCATGGCACTCTTGCTCGTAGCGATTTGTCTTGCGCAGCTGAATCGCTCGGGGACCGCAGGAGCTTTCGTGCCGATTCTTAGAGCCCTCATCGGAGTCTCTGGGGCCGTTGCCGCAGCAGTTGCTTCGATCAGGGACACTAACGCGAGGGCGTGAGGCTCGAATGATGTTGCAAGGCTTCTGTCGATTGTTTCTGTCAATTCAGGATGACTCTGATGAGACTCGAATACAGCTGCACATCCGACCAGATGTCACGCAGCCCAACGATCTGATCGGCGTCATCTCCTGCGCGTCACTTGAGGCTCTCGGTATCTGCCTGGAGGAGTTGGGTGTTTCGGGGGTGGCAACTCAGATCAGCGAGACCAATTCCGGCCCGGTGTCCGGGTTCATTTCGAGCAGCGTACCTGAGATTCTTCGTAACAGTTCAGCCTGTACAGCCCGGCGTGATCGGCGTACCGTATGGTGAATGACTGCACCGCGGAGGCCGCGATCCAAGAGCGCCCGCGCTGCACATCACCCACCGCCCTCGACGACCGAGCCGCTCGCCATCGAAAATGCGCGTCTTCGGCGGCAGCTGAAGGACCGCGACGAGCAACTGGCGACGGCCAAGAAGCAGATCGCGGACTTGGAACGGCAACTGGCGCTGCGCCATCAGAACT
>JANPDX010000772.1:0-2247 GCA_031431695.1 Dehalococcoidia bacterium | reverse complement strand
CGGCCCATGTTGCCCTGGCCCAGGCCGACCATAATGACGCCCGGCTCCGCGTCCGGCGGAACCGCGCCCAGTCGCACGGTGAGGTCAGTGTCGGTCGCGGCGAGCACTTGGAGCGGGATCGAGCAGTTCCCGTTCATGATGACGGCGCACACGTTGTTCGGGTTGTTGCCGAAGCCCGTGCCTTTGATGGTGATGACGTCGCCTTCAACGCCCTGCACGGGGATGACGGCGGTCAGGACAGGGGGCGCCGGCGCAACGGGCCGCGCCTCGACGCAGACGTTGAAATTGCCCCAGCCGATATGGCCTTCGGGCAAACTCAACGTGAGTTTGACCGAGGTGACGTTGCCGGCGGCATCGGTGATCGCTTCGACGGTGCAGTTCACGACAATGCCGTTGTTCTGGAGAAACGCGCAGCGAATCACGTCGCAGATGCGTTTGGCGCAGTCGAGGAGCGACCCGCCGTTGGGCAGCCGAACGCAAATGGCGCGGAGATCGCGGCCAATCCCGCGCTCATGATCATGCGCGCGTGCTTCGATCCGAATCTTCGCGCCCGGCGGCCAGTTGCCGCGCAGGAACACGCACAACTTGCCATCGGACGTCGGCGGCCCGCTGAAAAACCAGACTCGCGTCGGAGGCGGATTCGAGGGAATCGGGGTAAACTCCTCCGCGCCCATTCCTGCCCCGCCCGTGCGTTCCCAGGTCCACACCGGGTCGTCGACGAAAATGTCGAAGAAGGCCGGGCGGAAGAATCCCGTGGTCCCCTGGCCGTTACCGATCATGATCTTGCCGGGGCCGGCCTGCGGATTGACCGCGCCGAGCACGCCGGTGACTTCCGTCGGCGTCGCCGTCAGCACCTGGAACGGAACGGATTCTTTGCCGCTCATCACGACCATGCAAACGTCGTCCGGGTCGGTCGGGAAATTCGTCCCCCGGACACGCACCAGCGTCCCCTCTCCGCCAACGCGTGGCGAAACGGAGATGATGACAGGGTCTGGCGCCACAATCGGATCGACGCAAACGTTGAAATTGCCCCAGTCGATGTGGCCTTCGGGCAGGCTCAGCGTGAGCTTGATGGCTTCGTTGCCGGTTGGGTCGACGATGGTTTCGACGGTGCAAGTGACCTCGAAGCCGCCTTGCTGCCGGAAGGCACAGCGGATTACGTCGCAGATGCGGTAGGCGCATTCGAGCGTGTTCTCGCCGCCCTCGAAGCGGATGCAGATCGCGCGGAGATCCCGGCCAATCTTTCGGTCATGGTCATGGGCGCGGGCCTCGATGCGAATCTTCGCCGGGCGCGGCCACGGGCAGTCTTTGCGGAGGAAGAGGCACAGTTCGCCGTTGACCGGCGGGCCGCTGAAATACCAGCGCGGACAACGATTCTGGTCGGGCGTCGGGATGGGACGGAAGGGCTGCGTCGGCGGGGTCATGGCGGTCGGGCCATTGCGATTCCAGGTCCAAACCGGCAAGTCCGCGAAGACATCGAAAAAGGCGAACCGCGGCCTGCCCACCTGCCCGTCGCCGATGCCGATCATGATGGGGCCGGGTTGGGCGGCGGGATGCACGGGGCCCAGGCGGGCGACGATCTCCGTGGGCGTCGAGGTCAAGACCTCGAACGGTGTGGACATCGACGCGCCGGGCGTGCCCGGCGGGCCCATCTGGACCATGCACACGTCGTTCGGGTCGGTGGGGAAATTCGTGCCGCGGATGGTGACGAGACCGCCTTCCGCTGCTTGCAACGGCGTGACACTGATAATGACGGGCTGCGGCACGGGCGGCGCCGGTTGCACGCAGATGTTGAAGTTGCCCCAGTCCACTCGCAGGTTCGGATTGGCGAAGGTGAGGATGAGTTTAATCTGGGCGTTGGGGAGTTCAACGATCTGGCAGTTGACGTTGATGCCGGCCTGCTGGAGAAACGCGCAACGGATGACATCGCAGATCTGTTCCGCGCATTGCTTGAGAGTTCCTCCGACGGGAAATTGGATGCAGATGGCGCGCAGATCGTGGCCGACGTGCTGGCGATGGTCGTGCAGCCTTGCCTCGATGCGGAGTAAAGCGTTCGCGGGCCACCGACCGCCGATGACGACCATGACCATGCCGTTGCTGGCCGGGCCGCTCCAAAACCAGACATTGGTGGTGGTGGGCTGATTGGGGATCGGGCGGAAGAGAGCGCCCATGCCGGCGGGGCCGCCGTTGCGGTTCCAGACCCAGACAGGTTTGCGGACGACGATGTTGGGGAGCACCGGTTGGAAC
>JANPDX010000771.1:0-2029 GCA_031431695.1 Dehalococcoidia bacterium | reverse complement strand
GGCGAGCAGCGTGGGCGCAAGGCCTGTGCGCTCCTGTTCGGCGGCGATGCGATAGCCAACGAAGCGCAGGACCTGGGAAGAAATGACGCAATCCACCAGCCGGCCGCGGGTGGCCCCGTTCAGCTTCGCGTTGCCCGAGCGTACGAGGCCGATGAAGTCGTCAAGCGAACGCCGGGCGCTGGAAGTCGAACCTATCGACGAGCGTTCGAAATCGAGTGCCACCGCCAGCGTGTACCAGCCGCGGTTCTCTCCGCCCACCAAGTTTGCAGCGGGGATGCGAACGTTGTCGAAGAAGACTTCGTTGAACTCATGGTTGCCGGTCATGTTGACCAGTGGGCGCACCTGGATGCCCGGGGTGTCCATCTTGATGGTGAACATGGACATTCCCTTGTGTTTCGGAGCGTTCGGGTCGGTGCGTGCGGCAAGCCAGCCAAGGTTCGAAGCGTGCGCGCCCGAGGTCCAGATCTTCTGGCCGTTGACCACGTAGTCGTCGCCGTCGCGGATGGCGCGCGTCTGCAGCGCGGCCAGGTCGGACCCGGCGACGGGCTCGGAGTAGAGCGTGCACCAGATGTCGTCGCCTCCGGTGATGCCAGGGAGGTAGCGATCCTTCTGTTCGTCGCTGCCATAGACCATGAGCGCGGGCCCTACCCACATCGTGCCCATGTTTCCGGCCCGTACCCGGCGATAGCCCATCACCTCGTTGAAGAGCATCTGCTCCATGGGCGTTGCCCCGCCGCCGCCATATTCCTTCGGCCAGGCAAGTGCGAGCCAGCCCCGGTTCGCCAGCGCCTTGCGGACCACCGCATCGCTTTCGCGGTCAACTGCGGGCGGAAGCGAATCCGCAAAGGCGGCGACCTCCTCCTGGAAGGCTGAGTGCTTGGTGGAAAGGCCAAAGTTCATGGTGGTTCTCCTCGGTCGCACGGCGACGGCAAGATAGTTCGTATGGCGCTAACCATATCATCGCCTGGAAGCCGCCGTTCATGCCCGTACTAAGTCAGAGGTGCGGGTGGAAGACCGTGCTCGGCCGCGAACCACCACCGACGGCCATCCCGGCCCCGAACCCAACAGAATCGTCGTTCGAAGGCCGCCGCTGCAATATCACCGGAGGGACCTTGCAAATCCACCACAGGATGGATGCAAAGTTACCACATAGTACCGGTAAATCCACCACTACTCGTGCCCCGGGGTTGCCCCCCAGCGCCACAACGCATCGACCGGCATCGCCCAGATGCGATCCCCAAAGGGCAGCGTGTGCTCTCCCGTGTACAGGAGTATTCCCCGGATGAACTTGTCGCCGAGTTGGTCGCGAAGCAGTTGCAGACCCCGCAGGTCGCGGGTATCGATCTTCGTCGAGGACTTCACTTCGATCGCCACCACACGACCATCGGAAGACTCAATCACGACATCGACCTCGGTACCGGAAGCCGTCCGGAAGTAGTACAGAAAGGCAAGCATGTCGCTCCATCCCAGTTGCTTGCGGAGCTCCATCACAACGAACGTCTCGAGCAGTGCGCCAAACAGATCGCGCTGCACGATCATGCGCTCCGCATCCGCGTTCTGCAGATAGCCGACCAGGCCCGAATCAACGAGCGTCAGCTTTTCCGTCTTTCGCAACCGCGTGCCAAGGTTCGGCGACCAGGCTGGCAGCCCTTGCACCACGTACGACGCCCGTAGCAGGTTCAAATAGCGGACCATGCTCGTGTGCGGGATATCCAGGGAGCGGCTCATTTTGGCAACGTTGGCGAGGCCCATAGCCTGCGATGCGACCAATGACAGCAACCTCGGCATTTCGCCACTTGCGTCGATGTTCGCCGTGTCTTCAATGTGCCGTTGCAGCGTGGTTGTGGAATAGGCACGGAACCATGCGCGGACGCGCCGGTTCTTCTCTCGGCCAACAACCTCCGGGAACCCTCCTTCGAGAACCCGATCGATCATGTCGCGTCCGCGCATCAGCGAAGCTCCGAGTTGCGGAGGAACCGTGCCGAACGCGGCATCGATGAAACCTTCGCGCATACCGGAGAGTTCGCCC
>JANPDX010000770.1:0-2425 GCA_031431695.1 Dehalococcoidia bacterium | reverse complement strand
TCAAGGGGGTACTCGCGATGACACTCGCGACAGCGAAGGTTAGTGGCGTAACTCATGCTCAAACTCCTGGAAAGTCCTTCCGGAGAAGGACGGAAATCCTTCCGGGGAAGGACGCGATGGATGTTCCGGGAGGCCCTTCCGCGGAAGGGCTAGCGCATGACCATGTGGCCCAAAGAGGAAACCATGTGACAACTCCTCATTCCGCGTGGGCCGTTCAGTTTCGAGCGGAGTCGCTCTCATCTTTCTCCTTGGTCCTTCCGCGGAAGGAGGAGTCCGGATTTGGCACCTTGTCTAATGAAGACAGGTTGCCGGGGTTTCACAGGGCCGGTCCCTCTACCCCATCTTGATAAGCGCGGCCACGTTCGCGGTAGTTAGGAGACATAGTAGCAGAGCGGCGGTGGGAATCAAAAAGGGGAGCCGGGTGGCTCCCCCCTTTGCTATCTGAGTGAAGGGCGGCCGCTCGCCGCCCCGTGCGGTTACTTGCCGTTCTGGGTGTAGCTGACGCAGTCACCCTGGTTCTTGAAGGGTGGGTTGTTGAACGCCAGCCAACCGTCCTTCTTGCACTCGTCGGCGGAGGTGGGCGGGGCAACTAGCGGATCGAAGTTGTAGACGGTCGTGTCCCCGGAGAGGGTCACGACGACGTTGTCGAGGTATCCGTCGAGGCCCACATCCGAGGCGCTGGTGTCACCGACGTTGAGGGCGAAGGCGCGCAAGATCGCACCGGTCCCCATGTCCGCCGGTTTTGCGGGGCAGGGAAACGGGGGTGCATTCGGTGCATTGCGGGTGGTCACGTCGTAAGCGACGTCAGGATCGAACGTCACCGTGGTGAAGTTCGCCGTCGAGCCACTTGCGGGCACGATGTTGTAGCGGCAGTCGTAGTACTTCGTCGGCAACGACCCCGCAAAGTTGGCATAGACGTTCATGTAGAACTGTTGGTGATCAAGGCCCGCGTCAACGCGGTTGGTGCCGATTTGGAAGTCGTACGAGATTGTGTCCACGTCCGCGAGAGGCGAGACCATGAAGAATTCACCTATGAACTTCTTCGCGGGTGTCGCCCCAATGGGAAGCACATGTAGGCTGCCGGAGCCGATGCTGGCTTCATCGGTGTCAAATGAGTAGGGCGTGGCGTTCGATAGGTCTCGGCCGAACATCCAGCCGGGCTGGTTTTCGCCGAGCGAGGTATCGGCGCCAACCAGTACGGTGCCGCTCGCAAGAGCGTTGCCGCCGAGCAGTGCTCCCGAAAAGGCGACGGTCGCCAGAAGGCCCAGTATCAGTTTCTTGAACAATTGACTCTCCTTGAGAACTATGTGTGGGGGGGCCGCTCGCCGCCCCGTGTGGTTAATTGCTGTTGTTGACGTAGCTAACGCAGTCGCCCTGATTCTTGAAGGGTGGGTTGTTGAACGCCTTCCATCCGTCGTTCTTGCACTGGCTAACCGCGGTCGGCGGGGCGACTAGCGGTTCGGTCGCATTGATACGGATGAGCGGTCGATAGCCGGTCCAGCAACCGGTGCTGCTGTCGTATCGGAATGTTCCGGTTCCGAGGGTTCCGCCGTCGCAGTAAAACCCGGACCAGGTGGAGTTGGCAAAGGCGGCTTCCTCGGCGACGTCTGTGCCAACGATTGGCAAGAACGACCAGACACCGACGTTGAGTGAGTCGTAGCCGCAGCCACCGGGCCCGGTGTAACAGGCCTCCGCCTCCCCCATTGGAGGCGAACCGTAGTGAGTAGTGCTATACGAAACGCCCCAAATGACGTCTTCAGGCAGGGTTTCGCCAGCGAAGGTAAACGTGATCGGGGTGGCGAAGCCGTTGAAGCAACTGGTCTCTGAAGCCGAGTACCACTTCCCGGCGTTGGTGCCGCTACACGCCGGATCTGCGGATGGCCGGAAGGGGATGGCGAATGTTTGTGTCTTCGTGGCGAGGACATACCCCGCTGTGGGAGTGCCCGCGTCATAGACGACGTTGTAGAGCTTGAGGGTGATGGAGTGGTTGAACGTTGACCCCGGCGTGGTAACGCAGTTGTTGGCGTACCAGCTCCCGGATTCGCAGCCCCAACTGGACATCATGACCGTCGCGGAGTGGAGCTCGCGTTCGTCGCCAGCGATGAAGGAGATGTGGTCACCAAACTCAGTAGTCGAAGTCGCTTCGAACCCAACGCTGGGAACGTTGCCTGGTACGCCATTGGGGAAGGCGTCGTAGATGGCCACGGGCGCAACCGCCTGGCCTCGTGACAGCGTTAGTGCAGCGGCCGCGACGGCGATCAACGCAATCGCTGCGAGCCACTGCCTGGTATTGGACGGAATCGTACGAATCATGAACTTCACTCCTTCGCCTGGAGCGCGGCCTGTAAGGGGGCGATGACCGCCCGGTGCCAAACTGCGCGCTGCTTAACCGCTCAGGAGTTCCGCTCCTGCCGGTTTTCTGCCC
>JANPDX010000769.1:0-7190 GCA_031431695.1 Dehalococcoidia bacterium | reverse complement strand
CTTTTTGCGGGGCATGGAGACTCCAGTGAACGGGAATTGTTGCCGCCGGAGGGTACCACGAGCCTGTACTAGACGAGATTGAGGACCGCGATTCACGATTCACGATTTTCGATTCCTTCGTTGATTCGGATATCATCTCGTGTCGTGAAGGGCTTGATCTTCCTGGCAGTGATTGTCGCAGCGGCGTCCGCCTGCGGTGGAGACGACGAACCGAACGTCCAGGCGACGATGACCAACCCGCAACAGACCGCGTTTGCCTCCACCATCGCGGCGACTCGGGCAGTCCCCACGGGCACGGCATCCGCCGTGGCGGTGGGGCCATGGGAGAGCCTGCCGCCGCTCGCCATGGGCGCTCGCCAGGAGACGGCGGTTGTCGTGCTTGGAAATGAGACCATCGTCCTCGGAGGCTTCGATGGCCGCGGCCAGGTCTCGCCCCTTGTCGAAGCGTACTCGCCCGCCGCGAAAAGTTGGCGTCGCCTGTCCGACTTGCCGGTCGCGATGCACCACGCCAACGCCGCGGTGGTCGGCTCGGACCTGTACATAACCGGCTTCTTGACTCGCGGAGATTTCGCGTCCGACGGCCGCATGTTCGTGCTCAGGCAGGGTTCCACGGCATGGGAACCGGCCGGGGCGATGCCCTCCGGCAAACAGCGCGGCGCTGCCGGTGTCGCGGTAATCGAAGGAAGGATCTACCTGGCGGGCGGGCTCCGGAACGGCTCCACGGCCGACTTCTCTCGCTACGACCCGGCGGCCAGGACCTGGGAAGACCTGCCGCCCGTTCCCGAACGTCGGGACCACGCCGCCGCTGGCGCGATTGGCGGGAAGTTCATTTTGGCCGGCGGCCGCGGCGGAGCCATCACCTCTATCACGGGCCGCGTCGATATCTTCGACCCCGCGACGGGCAAATGGTTGCAGGGAACACCGATGCCGACGCCCCGGGGAGGGACAGCCGCAGCGGTCCTGGGCGGGAAGCTTTACGTGTTCGGCGGCGAAGGGAACGCGGCCGACCCCTCGGGCGTGTTTCCCCAGGCCGAGGCCTACGACCTCGCATCGAACACATGGACGAAGCTGGCCCCAATGCTGACGCCCCGCCACGGGACCGGCGCGGCCACACTCGGCGAGACCATCTACATCCCCGGCGGCGCGACTCGTCAGGCCTTCGGGGCGGTGGCAGTGGTAGAGGGCTTCGCGCCGTAGCAGGACTCAACGAGCTACTCTCGCCCGGTTCGTCCAGAATTCTCCGAATGAAACAAGTTCCATCTCACACTCCACGTCAGGTTGCGGGCGCCTGGTGCGTCCGCAACGGGCGGATCCTTTTGCTCCAACGTAGCGGCGGCCTCAGCGATGGCGCCTGGGTCCCGCCCGGCGGAAACGTCGATCCGGGTGAAGACCCACAGGCGGCCGCGATCCGTGAGACGTTCGAGGAGACTGGCCTCGTCCTCTCGGAACCCGAGAACCTCCGGTCGTGGGTGTGGGATGGTAATAAGCCGGTCACCGTCCATCACTTTGTGGGCTTGGCGGACGGCCCGTCGGTGCGCATCAGCCACGAACACTACGACTTCGATTGGCTGACCCCGGAGGAGTACATCAGCCGACATGTGCCCATCACTGCGGAGGCGCTCCGGCCACGGTTCGCACAGTGGATTGGCGAGATGCGGACGTCAGCTGAGTTGGTGGCAGACTGGCTTTCTGGCTTGGACGACGGAAATTCGGCGTTGTTGGGTATACTGAGGCGACAATGAAGCTCGCCATAACGATGTATCGCGATGACGACGGTTGGGTCGTCGTTGAATGCCCGGCCATCCCCGGGTGTGCCTCGCAGGGGAGGACGGAAGACGAAGCAATCGCAAAAATCAATGATGCCATCGGTTTGCGTCTCGAAGCGCGCAAGGAAGCGGGTCTTCCGATCACTATGGATCTCCTCTAATCCACACCTAACGCCACCACCCCCTACACTCAGATTGTGGACCAGAGCCGGATTCGCAACTTCTGCATCATCGCCCATATCGACCACGGTAAATCGACGCTGGCCGACCGCCTGCTCGAAGAAACGGGCACCGTTTCCAAGCGCGATATGGGTGAGCAGATGCTCGATTCGATGGATCTCGAACGCGAAAGAGGCATAACCATCAAGGCCGCTGCCGCGCGGATGAGCTACACAGCCTCTGATGGCGAGACCTACGAACTGAACCTGATCGACACCCCGGGCCACGTTGACTTCACTTACGAAGTTTCGCGCAGCCTGGCCGCGTGCGAAGGCGCGCTGCTCGTGGTTGACGCATCCCAGGGCATCGAGGCGCAGACGCTCGCGAACGTGTACCTGGCGATGAACCTGGACCTCAAGCTCATCCCAATCCTCAACAAGATCGACCTTCCGCATGCGGAACCGGCGCGGGTTGCAGCCGAATTGACGCGCGTCATTGGGTTCGCTCCAGATGAGATGCTCGCCGCGAGCGCGAAAGAGGGCACCGGTGTGCCGGCCATCCTCGAAGCGCTGGTCCAGCGCATCCCTCCGCCAAAAGGGGGCGCCGACGCCCCGTTGAAGGCGCTCATTTTCGATTCGAAGTACGACGCGTACAAAGGCGTGGTAGCGCACGTCCGAGTGTTCGAGGGCCGCATGTCCGGCCGCAAACACTTGCTCCTCATGCAGACCGAAGCGACCTTTGAGCCACTCGAGTTCGGCATGTTCAACCCGGGCATGAGACCGCTGGGGGCGCTGGAATGCGGCGAAGTCGGCTACGTCGCCACCGGGCTGAAGGACGTTGCTGATTGCCGCGTGGGCGACACCATCACGCTGCAGGAAAATCCGGCCTCGGAGGCTCTGCCCGGCTATCGTCAGGCCAAGCCGATGGTTTTCGCGGGAATCTACCCCACCAGTTCCGAGCAGTATCAAGAGCTCCGCGAGGCGCTCGCGAAACTGGTGCTCAACGACGCGTCGCTGGTTTACGAACCCGAGTCGTCGGTTGCCCTGGGATTCGGGTTTCGTTGCGGCTTCCTTGGCTTGCTGCATCTCGAAATCGTCGGTGAACGGCTCGAACGCGAATACGGTCTCAGCCTGCTGACCACCGCGCCCAGCGTGGAGTACCACGTTCAAACGACTACCGGCGAAGAGATCCTCGTCGATAACCCGGCAAAACTTCCCGATCCATCGAGGGTCGCTGTAATTTCCGAGCCGTGGGCGAAGATCGATGTCATCACGCCGAGCCGCTACATCGGTCAGGTGATGGACCTCGTTACGAACCGCCGTGGCCAGTTCGTGAGGATGGAGTTCCTCGAAGCGGAAAGCGACCTCGGTCCCGGCGAGGCCCGCGTGCTGCTCGAGTACGACATCCCGATGGCCGAGATCCTCATCGACTTTTACGACCACCTCAAGGGCTCAACCAGCGGGTACGCCTCCCTCGACTACCACCTCAGCGAGTACCGCCCGGCTCGCCTCGTGAAAGTCGATATCCTGGTAAACGGTGTGGCCGTGGATGCGCTGTCCCTCATCACGCATTCGAGTAACGCCGACCGCGAAGGCCGCGTACTGGTCTCGAAGTTGCGCCAATTGATCCCCCGCCAGATGTTCGACGTGCCCATCCAGGCGGCTGTCGGCGGCAAGATCATCTCTCGCGAAACAATCCGGGCGATGCGTAAGAACGTGCTCGCCAAATGCTACGGCGGCGACATTTCGCGAAAGCGAAAGCTCCTCGAAAAGCAGGCCGAGGGCAAGAAGAAGATGAAGCGCGTTGGCAACGTGGAAATCCCGCAGGAAGCGTTCATGGCGGTCCTTCGGCTGCGCGAAGAGTAAGGCCAGCGCGGCTTCCAGCCCGGTCGCGAGCAGCGAGCCAGCGGCCCTCGACGGGCGACCAGCCGCCGCGTACACATGCCCGACTTGTCCGTGAAATGTGTCCGAAACTTGGACGTGCTAGCTTAGGTTCATCGCACGGGCTGAAGCCCGGAACGGAGCTGGAACCGTCATGATCAAAGCATTCGTCCTGATCGTTGTTGACCCCTCCAAGACGGTCGATGTCTTCGCCAGCCTTCGCGCCGTGGAAGGCATCAGCGAGGTCTACCAGGTGATGGGCCCGTACGACATCGTCGCGGTCGTTGAAGTCCCGACGCTGACCGATGTGCCCGCCGTCATCAGCCGGCACATCCGCGCAGTTGAAGGCATCGAAAGCACGACGACCTGTGTGACCTTCCCAGAAGCGACCTAGCTTCTTTTCCGATAACGAGCCGCGACAGAAATGGAGCGGCAGGTGAACTGCGTGCCGAGCACGGGCCTTCGGAGCACTGCCGGTTCGGGACGTCTTCGATTGCCGCATCCAGTGTCGGCTCGCTGTTCGACCAGCGGGTAGTGCCGCGCCCGGTCACGAAGTCCGCGTGGCGCTCGACGCGATCTCCGATGCAGCAATTACTGGAGCAAGCAACGCCTTCGGCCAGTAGCCGTCGCCACCCTCACTCCCCCGACCACGTCACCTTTGGCACCCGGGCCAAACCGGCCACATAGACCGCGACGGCCAGCGCCCCCAGCACCGCAAAATCAATTCCCAGGCCGATGAAGCCGTCATCGTTGCCCGCGTAGGTCGCGAGCTCAAGCGCGTCCACCGCGTAGGTCAGCGGGTTCACGAACGCCAACACCCGCAGCCAGGTTGGCAAGTCGTCGATTGGGAAGAACGCACCCGAAAAGAACAACAGCGGGAAGAGTGCCAGGTTCATCAGCAGGTGGAAGCCCTGCATGGTCTGGATGCGCGAGGCCAGCGCCTGCGCAAGACCCGTCAGCATCAGGTTCACCAACACCACCGCGGCCAGTGCGATGCCAATGCCCGCCGGGACGCCGTGTTGCCATTCGAAATCGACGAACGGCGCCGCCACCAGCAGCACGATGAGCGCCTGGATGACGCCAATGACCAGCGCCGCAAGCGACTTCCCGAACAGCAACGTCCTCGGCGCATGCGGCGTCGAGAGCAGCAGCCGCAACATGCCGCTATCGCGGTCACGGTAGTACGACGCGCTTGAGAATGTGGATGAGAACACCGACGTCATCACTACGGTCCCGGCGACGAGGTAGGCGGTGAAGTTGCCCGCCGAGAGGTTTGACGGCTGCAGCCCCTTCGAGACACCGTTGCCAAGCAAGACGAGAAACAGCAACGGTGTCAGCATCGAGCTGTACAACTGTGAACGGGACCGGACGACGGTCATGAGGTCGCGACGGGCAAGGGTCAGAGCCGCACTCATTTGGAGGTCCCTTCCGTTCTGCGGCGTACATGCTGGAAATACGCGTCTTCGAGCGAGGCCGTGGCAATCGTCACCGATCGAATGGCGGCCGGTACGAGTGCAAAGAGCTTCGGGACGAGCATCGATGCGTCATCGGTCGGGATGGTCAGCGAGTTGCCATCGTGTGCGATCTCGCCAGTCCCGGGGATGGACGCTATTGATGCGATCTGTTCGGGCGAAGCGCCGGTCAGGGTGATTCGCACCGACTCGCGCCGCAGGCCAGCCTTGAGCGCCGCTGGAGCGCCGCTGGCCACCACTTTTCCGGACTGGATGAACGCGACGTTCTGGCAGACCGCGTCCGCTTCCGCCAGGTCATTCGTCGCGAGCAGGACCGTCGTGGCCTCGGACCCGTCAAGCAGTTCTCTCCAGAGCACGGAACGCTCCTCGGCGTCGATGCCGGTCGTCGGCTCATCCAGCAACAGCAGCTCAGGCTGATGCAACAGCGCACGGACCACTTCGAGACGCCGGCGCATGCCCCCGGAGAGGCTGGCCACCGAATCGTTTGCGCGCGTCCCGAGGCCAAAGCGTTCAAGTAGCTGAAAGCTGCGTACACGGAGTTCGGCGGGCGCGACGCCGAAAAGTCTTCCGGAGAATCGCAGATAGTCGGAGACCTTCATGAGAGGGTCGGCGGTGTTTTCCTGGAACACTGTTGCAACGCGGCGCAACAGCTCCCGCGAGGGCGCTTTGCCAAGCACCTCGATGGTCCCGGAATCGGCTGGCTGCATGGCCGCCAGCATCGCGATGAACGTGCTTTTACCCGACCCGTTGGGTCCGAGGAGGCCAAACACGCCACCTTGAGGGACCTCAAGTGTGAATCCATCAAGAGCCGTGCGCTGGCCGTACCTACGCGAGACGTTCTCAGCCCTGACAGCGAATCCAGTCATCAGCGGCAAGTGTCACACAGGCAGGACCATCGACAAACCATCAACTGCCGGCAGAGCGCGGGGACGGACGTTCGAGGAGGCGCTCGGGCGGCGAAACGGTCAGGCGACGACGAGCGAGCCGATCATGACCTGCATCACAATGATGACCATGATCGCGATCATCGGGCTCAAGTCCATCATGCCGGTGTTGGGCAGAACACGCCGAATCGGGTCGATAATTGGTTCGGTTACACGATGAAGCATCTGGTAGAGAGCGCTCGACTGGTCCACCGGGAACCAGCTCAAGAGCGAACGGGCAATGACAGCCCACATCATGATGTTGAGGAACGTCAGGGTTAGCTGGGCAACGTAGGGGTTTATGGTCGCAACTCCAGGACGGCCGGCGGGGGTGAGTTCATCATAGCAGATCGACCATTTTCGCCCGGACTGAAGCGAAAGCGCGGCTTTACGCGCCGGCTGCTCTGTTCACTACCGCGATCATCACATACAGGACGATGATGACGATCATTCCGGAGAAATCGATCATGATGTTTCGGGGCATGAACCGCCTCACCGGAGAGAGCAGCGGTTCCGTAATCGTATCCAGCAGGCGGACGAATTCGTTGCTTCGCGAAATCGGAAACCACGAAACCAGCGAACGCGCGAGCACGACGATAATCAGACCGTAGAGGAAGACCGTGAAGATGAGCGCGACCTGGTCGTTCACGAATTCCCCAGGTCTATAGCGCGCTGATGGGCGGCACGGATGCACTCGATGATTGACGCCCGGAAAGCGCCCTTTTCCAACTCCAGCAGGCCGGCGGCGGTCGTACCCGCGGGCGAAGTCACCATGGCCCGAAGCTCGGCTGCGCTCTTGCCGCTCTCACGAGCGTAACTCGCCGAACCAATGAGCGTCTGCATGACCATTTCCTCGGCTGCTGCCCGCGGCAAACCCACCGAAACGGCCCCGTCGATCATCGCTTCGATGAACAGGAAGACGTAGGCCGGACCGCTTCCGCTAACGGCCGTGGCCATGTCGAGCTTCTTCTCGTCCTCGAAGTAGAGTTC
>JANPDX010000768.1:0-2629 GCA_031431695.1 Dehalococcoidia bacterium | reverse complement strand
TCTGCATGTGACGCGGCAGCACGTTGCCGAACATGAATGTCGCCCAGCGCTCCAGCGCCTCGGGCAACAGCGTGTGGTTCGTGTAGGCCAGCGTGCGCTGCGTGAGATCCCAGGCTTCGTCCCAGCCGAGCTTGGCGTCGTCGAGCAGAATGCGCATCAGCTCGGGCACGGCGAGCGTCGGATGCGTGTCGTTGAGCTGCATTGCCACCTTGTCGGGCAGCGCGGACCACTCGTTGCCGGCCGCGCGGAACCGGCGGATGGCGCCCGCCAGCGTGCAGGCCACGAGGAAATATTGCTGGAGCAAACGCAGGCCCTTGCCGGCAGTCGTCGAGTCGTCCGGGTAAAGCACGCGCGTGAGCGTCTCGGCGGTCAGGGTCTCCGCCAGCGCGCCCACAAAGTCGCCGCTGCTGAACTGCTGGAAATCGAAGTAATCCGGGGTGCCGGCGGACCAGAGCCGCAGCGTGTTGATGGTCTTGCCGCCGTAGCCAATCACCGGACGGTCGGAGGGAATCCCGATCAGAGTCGAGGGACGATCCCGAACGACGCGCAATTCGCCGGCCCGGATGTCAAAGGAACAACCCAGCCGCACCTCGACGGATTCGTTGGGCCGCGCCACTTCCCACGGATCGGTTCGGGCGAGCCAGTGATCGGGTTGTTCGTGCTGCCAGCCGTCGCGAAAGGTTTGCTTGAAGATGCCGTATTCGTAACGCAGACCGGAACCCATGCCGGGAATGCCCAGCGTGGCCATCGAATCGAGGAAGCACGCCGCCAGACGGCCCAGCCCGCCGTGACCGGGGCCGATGATGTAAATCATGTTCACATCGCGCTCCTTGATGACGCGATTCAGATGCACGTAGATGAAATTCAATCCCGGCGTCGTGCCCCAATGGCCGACCAGGCGCGGCTTCACGTGCTCCTTCTTGAGCGGTTTCTTGAGCAGCGGATTGTCGTAGAGATAGGTTTGGCCAACGGAGAGATAATTGGCCGCGCGCCACCAGACATCGATCTTGCGGAGCAGGTCCGCGCCGAGGAGGCCGTCCACGGGCGTCGAAGCGCGGCGGCGGGATTTGGCAGGGGTCTTGTTCATGGTGTGGTGTTCTTTACGTAATAATCAGAGTCGTTTTGTAATCTGGATGAAGAATCACTTCCCCTCCGATTTTGCCGAGTGTCGGTGCTGCATCGCCTTCATGACTTCCTTCCATGCGCCGTTCTGCCGGACGATTCCGCGAGCCGGCGAAGGTTCCGGGCCGACCGGGCCAGCTTCGTTGGCGGCAACCGCCATTGCCAGTTTCCCTCCAGCGTCCCCGGAGTGTTCATGCGCGCGCGCTGGTCGAGTCCGAGGACATCCTGCATCGGGAAGATGACCGCGTTGGCCGGAGACGTCATCAACGCGCGGATGGCGCCAGCATGAGGCGCGGTTTCGGTTGCACCCGTGTAGGTCCGCACCCGTCGTTGTTCGGCGGGGCGGAGGTGCTTGAACCAGCCGACGGTCGTGTCGTTGTCGTGGTTGCCGGTGTAGGCCGCGCAAACTCTTGAATAATTGTGCGGCAGGTGATCGACGGAATCCGGCTCGCTGCCGAAGCCGAATTCAAAGATGCGCGCGAACCGTCGCACCCACCAGGCGAAGCCGGTCTGCTTGTGCGCCGGCCAATTGTATTGCGGATGCCCCCAATGCTGTCCGTTCCGGTTGAACCGGTCCGGCGGATAACCCGAGACCCGCCGCGCCGCGCCGCGCCGGTCGAGTTGGAAGAGTTCCGGATGACTCCAGACATCCGCGCTGTCCTGCGCGACGAAGATGGGCAGGTCGCCGATCAAGCCGGTGCCGCGCCGCTTCGCGTGGTCTCGCAGTGCGCGCCACTGACGGTCGAACTCGAACTGGACGAAACGGTGCCCGGCTATTTCATCGGCCAATCGTTCGCGCGCCGCTCGCAAGGCGGAGGGCTGGCGCTGTCTCACGCCGCTTTCCCACTGGGTCCAGGGTTTCCCGCCAGAATCCCGGCGCAACGCCATGAACAAGGCGAAATCCTCCAGCCAGTCCGAGTTCGAGTCGCAGAATTCGAGGAAGCCGCGCGCGCGATCGCCGCGGCGCTGTTGAAAATTGGCGAAGGCTTGTCGGAGCCGTTCTTCACGGAGCCGCAGCGTCGCGAGAAAGTTGACCTGACGCGAGGAGAGTCCGGGGGCCGGCGGGAGGTCAGCCTTCGCGATCAACCCCTGCCGGGCGAGCGCGTCGAGCGACACGAGCCACGGGCTGCCGGCGAAAGCCGACGCCGAGTCATACGGTGAGAATCCCGGGGCGCGGCCCGGCGGCCCGATGGGAAGCATCTGCCACCAAGACTGCCCTGAGTCCGCCAACAAATCGACAAAACGGTTAGCTTCCGGACCGAGATCGCCACAGCCATGAGGTCCGGGCAGCGAAGTAACGTGCATCAGGATGCCGCTGGAACGTTGATGGAAGTCCAGGGTCATCTCACTCGCGCTCCTTTCGCAGCACCACCACGGAACGCGCGCGCACGAGGTGGCTCGCACTTTCCAGTTTGGGTCCCTGGGCCGGCTCAACAATGTCCTCCGGGCTGGGCTTCGCCGTGTCCACCACGCGCTGCCAGCCGGCCGAAGCGCCTTCCTGCACCGT